>CABQAK010000021.1 GCA_902462065.1 uncultured Collinsella sp. | reverse complement strand
GGCCCGTGGGTTATACCCTAAGAGCAAACCACCCTTTTTAAGGGTGGTTCTGATTGCGTTTAAGGGCGTAAAGGACTCAATTACACTAGACGATCTTATTGTTTTTGGTATTGAGCTTTTATTTAAAGAAAATAAATCGAATAACAAGGGCAACTGCTATGGCCACAATGATTAAAAGTAGGATTGTCAGTCGATGCTGCTTGCGTCGTTTACTTGACGAAACGAAGATTGATTTTCCTTGTTTTGGCGTCTCGAGATAACGAGCCGAATGCGTTAAGGCTTGCTTAGGTCGGGGACCTCTTTGCTGCCGAGTTATGGGCGTTTTCGTCGGGTCGTCATTGATTGCGCTGTTTTTAGATAACGGTGCATCTTTCAGATATACAGGGTCTCCCGAGGCGACGCCCATATGTTTACGTCCCGTTTGGGCATCCTCGAGTGTTTGATATCGATTTCTCGTCACATACTCGGGCTCCGGATCATTAATGGGCTCTTGCGAGATGTGGGGGCGATGGAACCGTGGCGGCTGCGTGGAAGTATCTTCCCCCTGCGTCGGCATAAACATATTGTTCTGGTTTTGGTCGTCCATGATGCCCTTTAGCTCGTTGCCAACAACGTGTACGCGCTCATTGTAAGCCCCTTGTTATTTGTAGCTGTGGACATACTCGTTATTTAAGCTTTGGTTCAAAGAACCTTAACCTTCCAAAAACCTGAGTCACTCGGACTTAGATATGCTTATAGTACTGGACTCAAAAAACTTTATAGTCGATGTATATATGAGCACCGGGTGGGCATATATAAGAGCGTCAAAAGAAGTCCCAGTCACCTAGAAGATGACTCGGCAGTCCTTAAAAGGAGTGGTAAACATGGCAAGCATGGTTCCTTATCGTTCGGTTTTTGGCGTTCGTCCCTCTGCAAGCTCACTGTTCGATCTGTTTGATGATATGAGTGACCTAGCGAACAGCTCGATTGCCTCTAAGGCGTTCCCCGTTGACGTTGAGGATAAGGGCGATGGCTATGAGGTTAAGGCTTATCTGACCGGCGTCGCCAAGGATGATATCGATGTCGAGCTTAACGAGGGCCGTCTGTCCATTAGCGTGAATGTCGAGGAAGACGAGGAGAACGAGGGCAAGAACTTCCTGCAGAAGGAGTTCAGCTCGTACAGCGCGACCCGTGGCGTGTATCTAAAGGACGCTTCGAGCGAGGGTCTCTCGGCTAAGTACGCTGACGGCATCCTGACCGTTACGGTTCCAAAGATTGTCGAGAAGAAGAACGTTACGAAGATCTCCATCGACTAACTTCAGTGGTGTTCTGCGCTATTAAAAGATAAAAAAGGGGCTGGGAAGCGATTCCCGGCCCCTTTTGCTGTCTTGAGTGGTCTATTGAATGGTTGCCGGTTGATATTGACTTGCAGGACGTATTGAGAGCTTCCGCGATCCTTGGAGAAGGGTGGCGGAGCTGTCGAGCTCGTCATCGAGATTTGCGGCTAGCGCCTTGGCGTAGCTTTTGACGGTAAGGCTCGGGCGATTATTGTCCTGGCTGATGTGCATGGCTATGAGCTGTTCGGTGCGATCGGTAACAAGTTCGCGCGCGGCTTCGGCGGCTTGGTCGTTGGAGAGGTGTCCCCTTGCAGACAGGATACGCTCCTGCAGAAAGCGGGGATATTCTCCCTCGCGCAGCATGGTCACATCGTGATTGCTTTCGAGCGCGAGGACTCGGCAATCTTTGAGGGTGTTCATGGCTTGGCTCGATAGCTCGCCGGTGTCGGTGGCAAAGCCAACGGAATCATCGAGGGCGTCGAACCGATAGCCGACTGGATTGATGACATCGTGTGATGTTGAGTAGGTTTGCACGTGGATGCCGGCAATGGACAGGGTGTCGCCGGGATCGAATTCCTCGACAGGCAGATGCGAAAGATTATCTTTGCTCGAAAGAGTGCCCCTGCTGGCAAAGAGGGGGCCGTGCCAGTGCTTGCACCAGACATCGAGGCCCTTGATGTGATCGCTATGCTCATGAGTAATGAGAAGAGCCGAGACGTTGTCTGTCGAGAGCCCCAGTTCTGCCATGCGCTTTAATGTCTCGCGGCGAGACAGTCCGTCATCGACCATAATGAGCCCCTGCGGGCCCTCGATGAGTGCGCAGTTGCCTTTAGAGCCACTGCCGAGGATATGAAGGTGCAGACGAGACATAAGATTCCAAAGGATACAATGGGTGCGGACGAATAGAGGAGGAAGCAAATGCCTACGGTATCTCAGCATTATGGACACCATGCCGTGCCCGGGGCAGTCGATGAGACCCGGACGAGGCAGCAGGCTGCTCCTGTCGTGCTCATGGTATCAGGCGGCGCGGACTCGACGGCACTGCTTCTTATGGCGTGCACATCAAAGCTGGATATCCAAGACGGACGCGGTGTTGCCCCCATTGCTCGCGAGCGCCTGCATGTGCTGCATGTAAACCATCATCTGCGCGGCAAGGCGTCCGATGGCGACGAGGCCTTTGTGCGTGAGCTCTGCGCGAAATATGGTTTACCACTGTGCGTGGAGCACGCTTATTTTGATGGGGAGTCGGGCAATATTGAGGCCGCGGCCCGCGAGGTGCGCTATGCCGCGGCGCGGAGGTATGTTCGCGAGCTCTGCGCCCAGACGGGGGCACCGCGAACGGCGGCTCGTATCTGCACCGCGCACACGTCTTCGGATCGCGCGGAAACGTTTTTGATGAACGCGATTAAGGGTTCGGGGCCCGCTGGCCTATCGAGCATTCCTCGCCGGAGGAATATCGTGGTGCGTCCCTTGCTCGACCTAACTCATGGCGAGCTCGTGGGCTATCTACAGGTACATGGTCAGCCGTGGCGTGAAGACGAGAGCAATGAGGATATCTCGTATCTGCGAAACTACGTGCGCCATCGAGTGATGCCGGTGGTGGCGCAGCGCAACGCGAGCGTCTGCAAGACGATTGGCGCCGCCTGCGAGATCCTAGGCGATGAGGACGCGTTTTTGTCTCAGCTTTCGGCACAGGCGTTTCGAAGCTGCCTGCGCAAGGAGGCGGCGGGCGCACTGGTGCTCGACGCCAGGCGCCTTGCTGCGGCCGAGGTGGTAATCGCGCGGCGCATCGTGCGACTGGCGATCAAACGCATCGATCCGGACGCTCGTCCCGAGATGCGACATGTTGAGCGAGTCCTTTCCTGCGTTGCCGAGGGTGCCGGCTCGGTCACGCTTCCGGCGGGAATTGACGCGCGCGTTGAGTTTGGCATGTTGGCGTTTAAAGCTCCGGTGGCTCGCGAGGGCCTGGTCGCGGACTGGGTTACCGTGCCCGGTCGTTTGCCGTTGGGCGGGGGGCGTATGCTGGTCACAGAGCCGATGGCCGTTGAGCCGGGATGCGATATCGTGCGCCGCGCCCGTGAGCTTGCGGCTGCCGGGGAAGTGACAGCTTTGGTAGACGCGGCTGCCCTGGGTTTTGCCGACAGCGATAGTGAGCGGATCCTGGCGGGCTCGCGTGGCGAGATCCCTGCCGAGGCGCGATTGGCGCGCCTGTGGGTGGACGGTCCCGCACCGGGAGACGTGATGTGCCCGTTAGGGATGAGTGGCCGAAGCAAGAAAGTATCTGACTTGCTAGGCGAGGCCCGCATTCCCGTTTCCGAGCGCGCCGGCGTGCCCATGGTGAGGACGGCGCCGGGAGGTGCCGTGGTGTGGGTCGCCGGAGTTCGCGCGGACGAGCGTTTTAAGTGCACGGCCGCAACGCGCGTGGCATATCTGCTTCGTGTGGTCGATGCGGAATAGCGTCCCACGCCTGCTATTCTGTGCGACGTTGACGGTATTCCCGCGCTGATGGCGCACGGGCTGGTAAATTTACCCCGTGCGCTGCTAGAATGTGTAGTTCGCGTCCATACGGCGGTGTGTGGGCGATAAGCACAAGAAAGGGTTGTCATGGCTTCTCAACATCCGGATATCGAGAAGGTTCTGTTCACGCAGGAGGATATCGACGGTATCGTCTCTCGCCTAGGCGAGCAGATTACTCGCGACTACGCGGGTAAGGATCTGGTGCTGATTGCGGTCCTGCGCGGCGCCGTGGTCTTTATGGGCGACCTGATGCGTAAGATCGAGCTGCCGACCAACATCGATTTCATGGCTGTTTCGAGCTACGGCGACGGTGTGAAGTCCTCGGGTATCGTGCGTATCATTAAGGACCTGGATATCGACATCCGCGGTCGCGACGTGCTGATCGTTGAGGACATTCTGGACTCGGGCCTGACGCTCAAGTATCTGATGAAGAACCTCGAGAGCCGCAAGCCCGCTTCTCTGGAGGTCGCCGCCTTCCTGTGGAAGGACGTTGAGGACCGCGTCTCGGCCATCACGCCCAAGTATGTTGGAACCCATTGCCCCGATGCCTTTGTGGTGGGCTACGGCCTCGACTATGCCGAGCGCTATCGCAACCTTCCGTATCTGGGCATTTTGAAACCGGAGGTTTATTCGTAAGATGCCCGACGACCGTAACGACAACAATTCCCAGACTCCCCGGGACCCAAAGATCCCGGGGATGCCCGGAGGCAAGAAGCCCACGCGTACGGGCTGGCTGTATTTTCTTTTGGCTTGCGCGCTTCTGGGCTATGCCTTCTTTAATATGGGCTCCGGCTTTGCCAGCTCCAGCAATACCGTTAAGCTCGCGACGAGCGAGATGGTGAGCGCCATCAAGCAGGATCGCGTCGAAGATCTGACCTATACGGTTCAAGACGGAAGCGTGACGGGTCATTACTGGAAGACGAAGAAGGACAAGGGCGATACGAGCGAGCTCAAGAGCTTCTCTTCGACCTATGTCGGCTCCGATTCGCTTGCCGAGCTCATGGCGGAGCACCCCGATACCAAGTACATCGTCAACACCAACGATCCCGATTTTTGGGGCGACTTGGCGATGAGTGTGCTTCCGACGATCGCCCTTATCGCCATCATGTTCTACTTTATGCGCCAAATGATGGGCGCCAACAACAGGAACATGCAGTTTGGCAAGACCAACGCCAAGACCAACGAGGCCACACGCCCCAAGGTCAAGTTTGAAGACGTTGCCGGCGTGGACGAGGCGGTCGAGGAGCTCGAGGAGATCCGTGACTTTTTGAGCGATCCGGATCGCTATCGCAAGCTGGGCGCCAAGATCCCGCGTGGCGTGTTGCTGGTTGGCCCTCCGGGCACCGGTAAAACGCTGCTGGCCAAGGCTGTTGCCGGCGAGGCGGGCGTGCCGTTCTTTAGCATCTCGGGTTCCGACTTTGTCGAGATGTTCGTAGGTGTCGGCGCCAGCCGTGTGCGTGATCTCTTTAAGGAGGCCAAGTCCCAGGCCCCGTCGATCATCTTCATCGATGAGATTGATGCCGTGGGACGTCAGCGCGGAGCTGGCTTGGGCGGCGGTCACGACGAGCGCGAGCAGACGCTCAACCAGCTGCTGGTCGAGATGGACGGCTTTGAGGAAAGCGAGTCGGTCATCCTGATCGCTGCGACCAACCGTCCTGACATCCTAGATCCGGCATTGCTGCGTCCCGGCCGTTTTGACCGTCAGGTTACGGTCGACCGTCCGGATGTGAAGGGCCGCGAGCAGATCTTGCGCGTGCATGCCGAGAACAAGCCGATGGACGAGGACGTTAAGTTTGAGAAGCTCGCCCAGATGACCGTTGGCTTTACTGGTGCCGATTTGGCGAACCTGCTCAACGAGTCTGCGTTGCTGGCCGCTCGCCGTCATCGTTCCGTGATCTCGATGGACGAGGTCGAGGAATCGATGGAGCGCGTGATTGCCGGTCCGCAGCGCAAGGGTCGCGTGATGACCGAGGCCGAGCGCACCACGATTGCCTACCACGAGAGCGGTCACGCCCTGGTGGGCCACATCCTGGAGCACTCCGATCCGGTCCACAAGATCTCGATCGTCAGCCGCGGTCAGGCTCTGGGCTACACGCTGCAGCTTCCGCAGGAGGACCACTTCCTCAAGACCAAGAACGAGATGCTCGACGAGCTCGCCGTGTTCTTGGGCGGTCGCGTTGCCGAGGAGCTCATGTGCGATGACATTACGTCGGGCGCGAGCAACGATCTGGAGCGCGCAACCAAGATGGCGCGCGAGATGGTCACGCGCCTGGGCATGAGCGAGGAACTGGGCACGCAAGTGTTTGGCGAGGCGCAACATCAGGTGTTCCTTGGTCGCGATTACGCCGATCACCAGGATTACTCCGAGGAGACGGCGCGCCGCATCGATATCGAGGTTCAGCGCATTATGCGTGAGGCCCATCGCCGTGCGGTCGAGATCCTGAACGCCCGTCGCGATCAGCTCGATCTGATGGCGAAGGTGCTGCTTGAGCGCGAGACCGTCGAAGGCGACGCCGTGAACGCCCTGCTCGACAACGAGTGGGATGCCTACCTTGAGCGCGAGGGCGATATCCTGGCGGCCAAGGAGGAGCGCAATGCCAAGGCGGCCGGCATGCCGACCAAGAAGCGCGGGCCTCGCATGAGCGAGGAGGAGCTGGCGGCTGATGCCGCGGCCTTTGCGCAGGCGGCCATGCAGGAGGATGCCGAAGCCGCATCCGATGATGCTGACGATGACCATGCCGTCGTCGATGCCGATGCCGATGCCGACACTGACGCCGACAAATAGTCTTTGTGGCGAAAGCCTCCGCGGGAAACCTGCGGAGGCTTTTTCTTTTGAGCGATATGGGGCCGTCTGTTGATTGGGGACAGACTTAAATGAGCGTTTTCACGCATTTAAGTCTGTCCCCAATCAACATTGCTGCGGCGCTTTGCCCGACTAAAGCGTACAATAGCGCCTATGCGAAAGGGGAACAGATGATCAACGAAACTATGTATGCTCGCGGTGCGGAAAGCTCCATCATCCGTGAGATTTTTAGCTATGGCCTTGAGCGCAAGGCGCAGATCGGTGCGGAAAACGTATTCGATTTTTCGCTGGGCAATCCGAGCGTTCCGGCACCCGCTGCTGTGGCGGAGTCCATTAAGAAGGCCTTGGGGCTGCCGAGCGACCAGTTGCACGGCTACACCCCCGCTCCGGGCCTGCCGCAATGTCGAGCAGCCGTCGCCGAATCGCTCAACCGCCGCTTTGGAACGAACTATGAGGGTAAGGACGTCTTTATGACGGTGGGTGCCGCGGCTTCGCTCGCCTGCACGCTCAACGCCGTTACGAACCCGGGCGACGAGGTTATTGTTATCGCCCCGTACTTTCCGGAGTATCGCGTTTGGATTGAGAAGGCCGGCTGTACGTGTGTTGAGGCACTCGCCGATGAAGATACGTTCCAGCTGAGCGTGGACAACGTGCTCAAGGCGATCAGCGATAAGACGGCGGCCGTCATCATCGACTCGCCCAACAATCCGACCGGTGCCGTATATACACGCGACACGCTGACGCGACTGGCCAATGTTCTGCGCGAGGCCAACGCTCAGCGCGATCCCGAGAATCCGATTATGCTCATCTCGGATGAGCCGTACCGCGAAATCGTGTACGGTGCCGAGGTGCCTTGGGTGCCCTCGATCTACGAGAACACCGTGGTGTGCTACTCGTATTCTAAGTCGCTGTCGCTGCCGGGCGAGCGCGTGGGATGGATCCTGGTTCCCAATACGAATCCTCAGGCAGATCGTCTAATGCCCGCCGTTGCCGGTGCCGCCCGTACGCTGGGCTTCGTGTGCGCGCCGGCGCTCTTTCAGCGCGTAATTATCGACTGCATCGATGAGCCGAGTGACGTTGAGGCCTATGCACGCAACCGCACCGCGCTTACCGACGCACTAGCGGAGTACGGCTACACCTATGTTGAGCCGGATGGCGCGTTCTACCTATGGGTGAAAGCGTTGGAGCCCGATGCGAATGCGTTTTGCGAGCGCGCAAAGAAGTATGAGTTGCTTGTGGTTCCCTCGGACAGCTTTGGTATGCCGGGTTGGTTCCGCCTGGGCTATTGCGTGAGCTACGAAACGATTGTCAATTCGCTACCCGCTTGGAAACAGTTGGCGGACGAGTATCGTTAAAAGTAAAGCGCTCTGCCTACAATGTTTTACGTGAAACGGGGTTTGGTGTTAAGCCGGACCCCGTTGCCATGGACGTTGTGTCTTTGGGATGGAGTGGTTTTACGACTATCGGAGGCTATGCGTACAATGAATATAAGCGACGGCCGTGCCAGATAAGGAGACCTGATGCCCTACCTGCTTTCTTGTGACATTCATACCCATACGATGTTCTCTGCGCATGCATATTCGACCATTGAGGAGAATGTGTACTGGGCGGCAGAGCGTGGTCTGCAGGTGCTCGGATCTGCCGACCATTTGAGCTCTATGGTTACGGCTTGCCCCAATGACCTGCGCAGTTACCAGTTCTTTATCAACCAGGATATCTGGCCGCGCATTTGGAGCGGCGTGCTGGTGCTGCGTGGTGCCGAGGCCGATATCGTTTCGCTGGACGGAAGCCTGTTTGGCGAGGACACCCCTGTCACGCTCGATATTGCCGGCGATTCGTACAGCCGTCAGCATTCGCTGTTCGATTTGGTTACGCGTAATTTGGATTATTTGGTTGCGAGCGTGCATAATCCGCAGATTGCTGAAGGCGCGACGCTGGCCCAGACGACCGAGATGTATATCAATGCCCTAGAGCACCCCAAGGTGTTCATGCTGGGTCACACGGGGCGTTCGGGCGTGCCGTTCGATATCGACGAGGTGCTGTTGGCAGCTAAGGCCAAGCACAAGATTATCGAGATCAACAACCATAGTCTTGAACACGGTGTCGACACTGAGCATTGGGCCGTATGCCGCAAGATCGCCGAGCGCTGCGCCGAGCTGGGCGTGGGCATTGGCGTGTCAACCGATGCCCACATTGGCATGGCCATTGGCAAGCTCGATCACGCGCGCAAGATGCTCGACGAGATTCACTTCCCGCTGGATTTGATCGTGACGCGCGACCGCGAGACGCTGCTGCGCGAGATGGCGGCAGCCGGTGTGTGCGATCTGCGCAATGGGATGTAGCGGAGTTTATAAACCAAGCGAAGGGGGCGGCCCAGGCGGGTCGCCCCCTTTCTTGTCCCAAAAATCTACTGAGGTTGGTTAGCGGCGTTCGAGGACCGCTACGGTTTCGGTGTGGTCGGTATGGGGGAACATGTCGACGGGCGTGATCTTGAGCAGGCGATAGCCTCCGTCGAGGAGCTGATGCAGGTCGCGCTCTTGAGTTACGGGGTTGCAGCTGATATAGGTGATGCGGCGCGGCTTAAGCGCGCAGGCAGCTTCGAGGAACTCGGGCGTGGAGCCGGCGCGCGGCGGATCGATGGAAAGGACATCGACCCGCTCGTTGTTATCGGCGGCATCCAGGATGTAATCGGTGGCGTCGTCGGCCATAAACCAAGCGCTGCGGGTGAGGCCGTTGAGCTCGGCATTGCGGCGTGCGTCGGCAATGCCCGCCGGGTTGCGCTCCACGCCGAGCAGCATAATGCCGATACCCTTGTTCTGGGCATCTTTAGCTGCGCAAAGACCGATGGTACCGCTGCCACAGTAGGCATCCATGAGCACATCGCCCTGGTGCAAATCCATGCCGTCGATAGCGAGCTGATAGAGCAGCTCGGTCTGCTGCGGATTGGTCTGATAGAACGCGGTAGGGGAGATGTCGAATTCGCAGCCGAGCAGCTGGTCGCGCATGCATTCGGCGCCAAAGACGATACGAGTCTCCTCGCCCAAGATGGCGTTACCGGGGCGGCCATTGATATTTTGGGCAACGGTGACGATATGCGGATCGAGCGCCGCGATGGCCTCAAAGAACTCCTGCGCATGCGGTAAGTCACGCTGGGCGGTCACGAGCGTAACCATGACCTGGTCGGTACGCCAACCGCAGCGGACGATGGCATAGCGAAGCAAACCAAGATGCTTGTCCTCATTAAAGGCGGGAATATGCAGCCGCTCAGCTTCGCGTGCGATGCCGTTGAGAATCTGACGGGCACCCGGCGCCTCGACAGGACACTCGGGTACGGCAACGATCTTGTGCGTGCCGCGCTCAAAGAAACCGCAACGGACAGCGCCTTCCTTACCGGGAGCAAAGGGAGTGGCAGCCTTATGACGAAAGCCACGCGGCGCAGGATGTTTGCCCGGGTCGCCCAGGGTGACTCCCATACCGCGAATGGAGTCGACGCTAATACCCTCGCGCTCGCAAAGAGCAGCAAAAAGCTCCTCCATGGCGGCCTGCTTGGCGGCGAGCTGCTTCTTATAAGGACGATTGAGCGCCGTACACCCACCGCAAGCTTTCATGATGGAACAGGGGGACTTGGGGTCCACAGCCTTACGCGCAGACGAAACCTGATCTTTATGCGAGCGCTTGGAGCGAGTCTGAGATGCCTTATCCTCGTTCCGACGAGAGCCGGGACGCTTGGCCTTAGCCTTGCCCTTAGCCGATTTGCTTTTTGCAGCTTTAGAAGACTTGGATTTCGTAGAAGATTTCTCCTCCTTCGACCCCTCAACCGCCTCCACCAAAGCACGACGAGCCCTACGCTCCGCACGAGATTCTGCCATGAATTAACCCCACTAATTAACAAATTGAAATCTGAAAGCATTGTACCGTGCCAAGCTAGCAGACGATATACAAGCGTCCACTTCACGTCAGTGATAAGTCCAACGACGTTTGCCCGGCGTGGGCGGGGAGCGGCGCGTAATTAAGTTTATCGCGAGTTCCGCACGCAAAGGAAAGCACTTAATGTGCTTTCCGTCTTGCGCAGGACTGTAGAGCAGGAAACTTAATTACGCGCCGCTCCCCGCCCACGCCGGGCAAGCTCTCCCTTGTACTCCATCTCACTAAAGTGTATGATTCTGAACGTTACATGACTCACTTTACTTAACTAAAGTGCCACCAAGGGGGGAATACCATGAATACCGATATGTCTCGTCGTCAGTTCGTTGGTCTAGCCGGCTCACTCGCCACGGTGCTTGGCCTTGGTCTTGTCGGTTGCGGCGGTGGTGCCGATAAGGGTTCCGCTGCAGCCAAGGATGTGAAGGGCGCTGCGGAGTCCAAGAGGCTCGTGGTGGGCTTTGATAAGTCCTATCCTCCGTACGGCTTTGTGGGCGACGATGGCGAGTACACCGGCTTTGATCTCGATCTGGCCAAGGCTGTTGCCGATAAGCAGGGCTGGGAGGTCAAATACGAAGCCATCGACTGGGACGCTAAGGACACGCTGCTTAACTCGGGCGCCATCAACTGCATCTGGAACGGCTTTACCATGGAGGGTCGCGAGGACGACTACACGTTCTCCGAGCCGTACATGCTCAACGAGCAGGTGCTGGTGGTCAAGAAGGATGCGGGCATCAAGAGTTGGGACGATCTTGCCGGCAAGACCGTGATTACCCAGACCGATTCCGCTGCGCAGGATGTGCTCGAGGGTGATCAGAAGGATCTGGCGGCGACATTTGCCACGCTCGATACGATCGGCGAGTACAACACGGCCTTTATGCAGCTCGAGAGCGGCGCGGTCGATGCCGTGGCTTGCGACCTTTCGATTGCCCAGTATCAGCTTGCCGCCAAGCCCGATGCCTATACGCAGCTTGATGAGCCGCTGTCCAGCGAGCACTACGCCGTCGGCTTTAAGAAGGGCGACACCAAGTCGGCCGACGCCGTGACCGAGTCGCTCAAGGCGCTCTACGAGGACGGCACGGTTAAGGACCTGTGCGACAAGTATTCAAGCTATGGTCTATCTTTCGATAATTGGGTGCTCAAGTAATGTCTATTCAGGTCATGATGCAGATGCTTGGCCAGGGTTTCTTGGTCAGTTTGCAGTTGTTTGTGCTGACGCTGTTGGGGTCGATTCCGCTGGGAATCCCCGTGGCGTTTATGCGCATGAGCAAAATCGCGCCGCTTCGCTGGATTGCGCGCATCTATATTTCGGTGATGCGCGGTACGCCGCTCATGCTGCAGATGTTTGCCATCTACTTTGCCCCGTATTACGTGTTCGGCATTTCGCTCACGCCCGATTCCAAGTGGACGGCGTGCGTTGTGGCGTTCATCATCAACTACGCCGGTTACTTTGCCGAGATCTATCGCTCGGGCTTGCAGTCGATTCCTCGCGGTCAATACGAGGCTGCCGAGGTGCTGGGCTACTCGCGCATGCAGACGTTTCTGTATATCGTGATGCCGCAGGTCGCCAAGCGTATTCTGCCTGCGATGGGCAACGAGATCATCACGCTGGTCAAGGACACGTCGCTGGCGTTTGCCATTGGCGTGGGTGAGATGTTCTCGACGGCCAAGGCGCTGGTCGCCTCGCAGGTGAGCATGGTGCCGTTTGCGATCGCGGCGCTAATCTACTGGGTCTTTAACTTTGTGGTCGAGATGCTGCTGGGCGCCGCCGAGAAAAAATTGGATTACTACCATGATTAATTCGGTAATGAATATATCGAACGCGCATAAGGCGTTTGGCGGCAATGAGGTGCTCAAGGATATCTCGCTCGAGGTGAAGCGTGGCGAGGTCGTGGCGATTATCGGGCCTTCGGGTGGCGGCAAGTCCACGCTGCTGCGGTGTGCCACGCTGCTCGAGACACTCGACGGAGGCTCGCTCTCGTTTGGCGACCTTACCGTTGCGACGGATGCGGGTTCGGGCGCGGTCTATGCGAAGGGCGATGTGCCCAAGCGGGCGCGCTCGCGATTCGGCCTGGTGTTCCAAAATTACAACCTGTTCCCGCACTATACCGTGATGAAAAACATCATCGATGCGCCGATTCGCGTGCTTAAGCGTCCGCGCGAGCAGGCGGAAGCCCGCGCTCACGAGCTGATTGCGCAAATGGGGCTGACGGGCAACGAGAACAAGGTGCCGTGTGAGCTTTCGGGCGGTCAGCAGCAGCGCGTGAGTATTGCCCGCGCCTTGGCGCTCGACCCGGAGATCCTGTTCTTTGACGAGCCGACCTCGGCACTCGATCCCGAGCTGACGGCCGAGGTACTGCGTGTCATTAAAGACCTTGCGGCGCAGAATATGACGATGGTGATCGTGACCCACGCAATGCAGTTTGCGCGCGATGTTGCCGACCGCGTGGTCTTTATGGATGGCGGTCGTATTGTCGAGGAGGGTCCTGCCGAGCAGGTCATCGACCATCCGCGTGAGCAGCGCACCCGTGAGTTCTTGAGCCGTATCGAGGGATAGGCTCAGGTATTTACTCAACTATTAATTGAGGCGAATCCGCCGCAGGTCTTACGGTCTGTGGCGGCTTTTTGTTTGCATCGACGGGGTTCAATAATCGCCTCACAAGCTTGTCTCTTCCTCTCGCCGCCTGTATTCATACGTGCGCCGAAAGGTATGCATGGACAGCCGCCCGTGAGGGTAGGGTGGTGGCATAGGACATTTGGAGGGTGAGTCGGCTCGGCTGCCGACCATGCTGCTCCCGGGATGGCACCGACCGCGAACTCTCCCCGTTGGCGTCGCGCATTGCGCGCGGCCCTGCAAGGAGGTCATCATGGGTGCTCCCAAGACCGGTAACGTAAGGAACGTGGTGCTCGTAGGCCAAGGCGGGGTGGGCAAGACTTCACTCGCCGAAGCCATGCTCCACCTTTCCGGCAAGACCGCCCGCCTGGGCGGCCACGACGGCACCAAGCCCACGCTCGACTATGACCCCGAAGAGGTCAAGCGTGCATTTTCCATCTCGACGACCATTGCGCCGATCGACTGGAAGGGCGCGCGCATCAATGTGCTCGATGCCCCGTGCTACCCCGATTTTATCGGCGACGCCTTTGCCGCGATGAGCGTCTGCGAGACGGCTCTGTTTGTGGTCGACGCCGAGGCCGGTCCACAGCCTACGACGGTTAAGCTCTGGTATGCCGCCGAGGACCTGCGCCTGGCGCGTGCGGTGTTCGTAAACCGCCTGTCGCGCTCCGAGGCCAGCTTTGCGACCACGATGGACCTGCTGCAGGAGCGCTTTGGCACGCGCCTGGGCGCCGTGACCCTTCCCTGGGGCGAGGGCGAGGACTTTGACGGCATCATCGACCTGGTGCGCATGAAGGCGCGCCATTGCAACGGCACCGAAGCCGTTGAGTCGGAGATTCCCGAGGAGTATCGTGCCCGGGCCGAGGAGGCCCATGACCATCTGTGCGAGTTGGTGGCCGAGGCCGACGATGAGCTGATGATGAAGTACCTGGAAGGCGAGGAGACGCTGACGCAGGAGGAGCTTGAAGGCCTGCTGTCGAAGGCGATCGCCGAGCGCATCTTTGTGCCGGTCTTTGCGGGCGATTGCATTAAGGAGCAGGGCGTCAACTCGCTGATGGACGACATCGCGACGTACTTCCCGGCGCCGACCGACTACGGCGAGATGCCGCTTATCGACGGCGATTCGCTCAAGATTTCGAGCGACGATGATCGTCCGGTGGCGTTTGTGTTTAAGACCCTGGCCGATCCGCAGCAGGGTCGCATCAGCTTTATCAAGGTGCTGACGGGCACGCTTGAGCCGGGCCTTGAGCTGGTCAACGCCCGCACGCGCAAGGGCGACCGTCTGGCTCACCTGTATGTGATGTGCGGCCGCGACATGACCGAGGTCGGTCACGCCTATGCCGGCGACATTATCGTGGCACCCAAGCTGGCGGCCGAGACGGGCGATACGCTCTCGATTACCGGCAAGGTCGAGGCTGCGGCGTTTAAGTTCCCCAACTCGCAGTACCGCATTGCCATCGAGGCCGAGAATCGCGGCGACGAAGAGAAGCTCTACACGTTTATCGAGAAGGCCTGCAAGGCCGATCCGACCATGAGCATCGACCGCGACGAGGAGACCGGCCAGACCATTATCTCCGCCGTTGGTGAGGCGCAGGTTTCGGTGCTGCTCAACCGTCTGGAGGACCGCACCAAGGTCGCTGCCAAGAGCGTGCCGATCCGCATCCCGTATCGCGAGACCATCCGCCGCACGGCGAGCGCTCAGGGCCGCCACAAGAAGCAGACCGGTGGAGCCGGTCAGTATGGCGACTGCTGGCTGCGCGTTGAGCCGCTCATTGGGCCCGACGGCACGAGCGATGGCTATGAGTTTGTGGACGAGGTCGTAGGTGGCCGTATTCCGCGCTCGCTGATCCCCGCCGTGGACAAGGGTGTCCAGGAGACCATGAAGGACGGTATTATTGCCGGCTATCCGCTCACGGGCATTCGCGTGGCTGTGTACGACGGCTCGTATCACAGCGTCGACTCCAACGAGATGGCGTTTCGCGCAGCGGCTCGCATCGGCCTGCGCAAGGCATGCGCCGATGCCGACCCGGTGGTGCTGGAGCCCATCGAGGAAATCACGGTGACTATTCCCGAGAGCTACGCCGGCGCCGTGATGGGCGACATCTCGGCCTCGCGCGGTCGCGTGACGGGTATGGAGACCGATGAGCGCGGCGACACCGTGGTTATCGCCCAGGCGCCGCTGGCTGAGTTGACGGACTACTCGACGCGCCTGCGCTCTATCACGCGCGGCACGGGCGACTTTACCATGAAGCCCGCAGGCTACGAGCAGGTGCCTTATGACGTTCAGGCCAAGCTGGTCGAGCGCTATGAGGAGGGCCGCGCCAAGTAGCGTGGGACTTTGCCTGCAACATGCATGCCGATGCAAGGGCTGCTCTGGGCAATCCAGGGCGGCCCTTTTTGATCCCCGGTGGGGTTGCAAATCGGTTCTTATCGTGGCTCGGCCCTAGTCTCCCGAGGCCTGATTGCGGCCGGTGGCGTAGTCGATCTGCACGTGCGGCTGCAGGTTGTAGCAGTACACGTGGAAGCAGAGGGCCTTGCCGTGGTCCTCGACCGATTGCGCCTCAAGGCGCACACCGCGGCAGACAAGTTCCTCTTCGTTGTACATGGGCGTGACGCGGTAGAGCACATGGTTGCCCGTGTCGCGGATGTAGCCGAGAATCTGCTCTTCAAACGGTAGCATGCCCGTCTCGTTGAGATAGCGCGTGCCGGTGAGGAGATTCTTGCGGTTGGCGTTTTCGCCACAGAGCGACCAGGCGATAAGGTGGCAGCGGTTGTAGAGGCTCTGGCCCGGAATAAAGTCATAGCGCTGCTGGCGCCATCCAGCGGGATGGATACGCGAGATATCGCCGCGCTCGCCTTGACCGAGTGACTCGGGGCCTACGCAGGCGAGCGCTTTGCGGGTGCGGCCCAGGCTGTCGAGCTTGGAGAACTTCTTAAAGCAGCCCTCTTCTGTAGCGCGCTCGTATTCATCGAGCGTGAATGATGGTGTGCCGAGCGGGTGCGTGCTGTCGGCGCGAAGGGCAACGTACGGGTTGCCGGCGTAGTCGGGAATGCTGCTGAGATAAACACCGCGGGCGTGGTTGAGGTCGGGGTTTTCGACCTCGTCGATGGGGGTGGCGGCACTGTCCGCGGAAACGTTGTCATCGGTGTCGGTCGCGGCGGAATCGGAGCCATCGCCAGAGTCCTGGCTGTTTTGAGGGTCCGGGGAGCTCGCCGTTCCCGATTCGAGCCGAGCGACCAGGTCTGCCTCGTCGTCGGTGCGGCTGGGACTCTCGTTTTGTTTTTCGGCCAGAGCCACCGCCTGCTCATCGCTTTGCGGCGACAACAACTTGGGCGCTCCGTCGAGCGATCCCGTAAACAGCGCAAACCCGAGCACCACGGCGGTGCCGATGGAAAGTACTTGCTTGTAGGCGGACTTGCGCGACATGGAGGCTCCTGGATGGACGGTTGGGAATCTACCAGTCTAGCAGGAGCCGGCAGGGGTCGTTCTGCCGAACAAATACTTAAGATTTGGGATAGACGCTACTGATTCATTTGTCCCGCAGTCTAGATCGAGGTGGAGTCGAGCCAGTTGAGCTTGCACTCGAGAATGCGCTGCTCGCCGGGTTCGCCGCTGCCGTCAAGTAGGGCGAGCAGCATCTCGGCTGCTTCGCGACCTTCCTGGTCGACGGGCTCGATGATGGTGGAGACGGTCGGCGTGGTGAGATTAGTCCAGTCTTCGCAGTTGAGTCCCAAAAGGCCGATTTGCTGCGGAAGCAGATGGGCCATGGGCTGAAGCGCCTTGTAGACGCGGGGGAGCGCCCATTGGTTTTGGACAAAGATGAGCGTACGCTTGGCGGGATTGAACTTGAATTTAAAGTACTCGGTAAGCTCGTTGATTGACGGCTTGTTGTGATCGATGGGAATCGCTTTGTAGAGCTGCCCATTCGCGGCCAGCGCCTCGGCATACCCCTGAAAACGCTCCATGCGGGTGCGCATTTCGGTCATGTTGGCGGCAATGGAAAAGAAATCTTCGTAGCCGGCGTCGAGGAGTGCCTGTGTGGCGTTGTACACGCCGTCGTAAAGGTTGGTTTTGATCCAGCTGGTACCTGGGCTATAGATGGCCGCATCGAAAAAGACGACCGGCTTGCCGGCGCGTCTAATGCGGTCGTGCACGGCTTTGAAGTTTGCCGTGGGCTGGATGATAAAGCCATCGACGCCCAGCGAGAGCATTTTGTCGACGTACATGAGCTCGGTCTCGGGGTTAAAGTTGCTCGTGCAAACGACCGTCTGGTAGCCCGCGGGGAGCATGACCTGCTCCATGCCATTGAGAACGAGCCCCGCCCATTTGTTGGTGTTATCCAAAATGATGATGGCGATGACGTGGGTTTGCTTGCCGGTGAGCGTCTGCGCTTGGGCGTTGGGAACGTATCCGAGTTCCTTAATGACGCGCGCGATTTTGTTCTGCGTCTTCTCGCTAAGCTTTTCTCGTTTGTCGTTGAGGTAATACGAGACGCTTGCCGTCGAGGTTCCCGCCTCTCGAGCGACGTCTGCGATCGTAACGCGCTGTTTTGCCACAGCGACTCCTTCCGACAGATGAGCATTTTCCAACATGATGACTTTGAGTCTTGGTGAGGGATGCGCTTCGGTGAGCGGTTTTATCCTTTCATATGAGTATGCAACAAATGCGGCATACGGGTGGGGTCGAAATTTGTGACCGGCATGCGCATCTGCCGTCTACCGAGAAAATCAAATACTTCTTGACTTTTGAAATCGAGGGTAAAATCGCAGGATTCATTTTTGGTTAAACGCATAACTAAATCGCATAACCAACGCTCTGACCTGCGCGTTTACCGAAATAAGCTGGCATTAAGAAAAACGAGCACCTATATTGGTCTTGTCGAAAAGACAGCAAGTCCAAACGGCAGGGGATGCTCCGGAGGCCTCCGCAAACGGTGTCTTGCGCACGCAACTCTATGAAAAGAGGGAAGCAATGAAGATCGTAGGCGTTGCCGCCTGTACCGTGGGTATCGCCCACACGTATATGGCCCAGAAGGCGATTCAGGATGAATGCGCCGCCCGTGGCATCGAGTGCAAGGTCGAGGCTCAGGGTGGCCTGGGTATCGAGAATGAGCTCACGCAGGAAGACGTGGACTCCGCCGACCTGGTCCTGGAGTCCGTCGACGTGGGCGTCGAGAACGAGGACCGTTTTGAGCAGAAGATGGCCGAGGGCAAGTTCCTCAAGGTCGGTACTTCCGATGTGATCGCCGATCCGGTCAAGATCATCGACCAGGCTGTTGAGATTATCAAGGCGACGGGTGGTGCCGTTGACGCGCCCAAGGCCGAGGCCAAGGCAGAGAAGAAGGCCGTCTCCGCTGCCCCGCAGGCCCCGACACCGGCGTCCAAGCAGTCTATCTTTGCCGATCCTGGCAAGACGCTGCTCAATGCATTCAATACCGGCGTTTCCTATTTTATCCCCATTGTCGTTATCGGTGGCGTGTTCCTCGCCTTCTCGCTGGCATCCGGTACCGCCGGCGCTAGCGGTATGGAGGTCACCAACCCGTTGATGGTGAGCCTTAATACCATCGGCATGGCCGGTATTTCCATGATGATTCCGGTGCTTGCGGCATACATCGCCTACTCGATGGCCGGCAAGCCCGCGCTCGCCCCCGGTTTTGTCCTGGGCTACTTGGTCAACAACGCCGTCGTCACCCCGAGTGGCAACAGCGTTTCGACCGGCTTCTTGGGCGCCATGATCATGGCTGTCATCTGCGGTTACTTTGTCCGCTGGATGAAGACCTGGAACGTCAACAACACCATCCAGACCATCATGCCGATCCTGATCATCCCGATTCTGACCTCGCTCGTCCTGGGCATGGCCTACATCTACATCCTGGCCACGCCGCTTGGCTTTGTGATGGATTGGCTCACCAGCGTGCTCGGTAGCCTGCAGGGCGGCTCCGCCGTCGTCCTGGGCCTGGTCATTGGTGTTATGACCGCCTTCGATATGGGTGGCCCCATCAACAAGACCGCTTCGACCTTTACTATGGCCATCATGGCCTCCGGCATCTACGGCCCTAACGGTATGTTCCGCGTCGCCGTCGCCGTTCCCCCGATCGCCTGTGGCCTCGCTGCGCTCATCGCCAAGAACAAGTTCGATGACGCTGACCGCCAGATGGGCATCTCCGCGCTGTTCATGGGCTGCATCGGTATTACCGAGGGCGCTATCCCCTTCGCGGTCAAGGACCTCGGTCACACCCTGCCCGGCATTTGCATCGGCTCTGCCGTGGGTGCGGCACTTGCCGCCTTCCAGGGCATCGACTGCTACGTCCCGCACGGTGGCTTTATCGTCGCCCTTGCCACCAACAACGTCGCGCTGTTCTGCCTGGACATCGTGATTGGCGCCGTGGTCGCCGCTGCAATCCTGATTGCCATGAAGCCCACGCTCGATAAGCAGGCCAAGTAAACCTTTAAGGACTCCGGTTGTGCGGAGGGATGGATTTGACTCCGCACAACCGCCCCTACACAACAAAATCCATCCGTACTGATAGGGCCCACATCTGGGTCCCAGGGAACTTTTGTCAAAAATCCTCTGGAGAAGGAGAACAAAATGTCCAACCTCACCATCCGTCAGGCCGTTCAGGGCATGCTCAAGCTGCAGGATAGCGGCGATCACGCAACCATGGTCGGCATTGGCCCCATGAGCCCCAACCTGATTCAGGCCGTGTTCGAGCTTGCCAAGGACGAGGATTTCCCGCCCATGTTTATCGCCAGCCGCAACCAGGTCGATATGGACGAGATGGGCGCCGGCTACGTCAACGGTTGGGACCAGACGCGCTTTGCCGCCGACATCAAGAAGGTTGCCGACGAGGTGGGTTACACCGGTCCGTACTACCTGTGCCGCGATCACGGCGGTCCGTGGCAGCGCGACGAGGAGCGTAACGCCCACCTGCCCGAGGACGAGGCCATGGAGCTCGCCCGCAAGTCCTTCGTCGCCGACATGGAGGCGGGCTTTGACCTGCTGATGGTCGACCCCACCAAGGACCCCTATCAGATCGGCAAGGTTATTCCGCTCGACGTGGTGCTTCGCCGCACGATCGATCTTATCGACTACCTTGAGCAGTACCGTCGCGAGCATAACCTGCCCGAGGTTGCCTATGAGGTCGGTACCGAGGAGACCAATGGCGGCTTGACCTCTACCGATAAGTACGAGGAGTTCATTTCTCAGCTGCAGCCCGAGCTCGAGAAGCGCGGCTGCCCCATGCCCACCTTTATCGTCGGCCAGACCGGTACGCTCACCCGTTGGACCGAGCAGGTCGGCCATTACAACTTCAAGAATGCCCGCGAGCTCGCCGACATGGCTAAGCGCTACGGCGTGGGCCTGAAGGAGCACAACGCCGACTATCTGGACGACGCGACGCTGCTCGAGCACATCCCGGCACACGTGACCGCCTCCAACGTTGCTCCGCAGTATGGCACCGAGGAGACCCGCGCCTACCTCAAGCTCTGCGCCACCGAGCAGATCCTGGTCGACAACGGTCTGTGCGATGACCCCTCCGACCTGTATCACACCCTGCTGGTCAAGGCTATCAAGACCGAGCGCTGGCGCAAGTGGATGACTGGCGACGACGTCAACCTGCAGGTCGACGACATTCTTGCCGACGATGAGCTCAGCCTGAAGATCCTGGATGTCTCCGGTCACTATGCGTTCAACGATCCCGAGGTCAAGGAGCAGGTCGAGAAGCTCTACCGCAACCTCGCCGCTCAGGACATCGACGGCAAGCGCTTTGTCATCGAGCACATCAAGCGCCCGATCAAGCAGTACGTCGTCGGTCTTAACCTCAAGGGCGTCACGACCCGCATCGAGGCCGCTCTTGCCGAGTAAGTAGCTTTTCCTACGCGACGCCGGGCCTGGGGCATGTCCCAGCCGCAGGCCCGGCACATAGGACAAAGGGACATCCCCTTTGTCCTATTTTTTGAGTTTTGGATTCCTTCGAAGGAGTTTGCACCATGAAGTTCTTTATCGATACCGCCAATCTGGACGAGATCGCCGAGGCCAAGAGCTGGGGCTGCCTGGCCGGTGTTACCACCAACCCGTCCCTGTACGCCAAGACCGGCGGCAAGCTTGCCGACTTTGAGCCGCATATGCTCAAGATTGCCGAGCTCTGCGAGGGCCTGCCCGTTTCCGCCGAGTCTACCGCTACCACTGCCGAGGGTATGATCGAGGAGGGCAAGCGCCTTGCCGCCCTCGCCCCCAACATCGTGGTCAAGCTTCCCGTGTGCGAGTCCGGCCTTGCCGCCTGCCGTGCGCTGGCCGATGCTGGCGTGCGCGTCAACATGACGCTCGTCTTCTCGCCGACGCAGGCCCTTATGGCCGCCAATGCCGGTGCTCGCTACATCAGCCCGTTTGTCGGTCGTTTCGATGACATCGCCGAGGACGGTATCTCGCAGCTCGACAACGTCGTGACCTGCATTAAGAACTACGACTGGACGGGCAAGAACGTCGACGACACCGTCGAGATCATCACCGCCTCGGTTCGTACGCCCAACCACGTGACCCAGGCCGCGCTACTCGGTGCCGATATTGCGACCGTGCCCATGGCCGCTCTCAAGAAGTGCCTGCATCATCCGCTGACCGACCAGGGCCTCGCCTCTTTTGAGGCTGACTGGCAGAAGGTCGTCGCTCAGGCTTAACGAGTGGATTGCCCCGGCATCGCGTCATCCGGTGCCGGGGTTGTTCTCAAGAGAGGAATTCGTATGACCAACCAGGAGCTGGCGAAGGTCGCCAATGAGGTCAGGAAGGGTGTCGTGACTGCGGTTCACGCGGCCAAGTCGGGACACCCGGGTGGATCGCTCGGTGCTGCCGACATCATGGCGTATCTGTACTTTGAGGAAATGAATATCGATCCTGCCGACCCTCACAAGGCCGATCGCGATCGCTTTGTGCTCTCCAAGGGTCACGCGGCGCCGGGCCTGTATTCGGTGTTGGCAAATCGCGGCTATTTTCCCGTCGAAGAGCTCGAGACGCTGCGTCATATTGGCAGCCGACTGCAGGGCCATCCCAACATGAACGACGCCCCTGGCATCGATATGTCCACCGGATCGCTCGGTCAGGGCATCTCCGCCGCGGTTGGAATGGCACTCGCCGCAAAGCACTGGGGTGACAGCTACCGCGTCTACACGTTGCTGGGCGACGGCGAGTGCGAGGAGGGCCAGGTGTGGGAGGCGGCCATGTTTGCCGGCAACCATGCGCTCGACAATCTTGTTGCCGTCGTCGACCACAACGGCTTGCAGATTGACGGCACGATCGATGAAGTTAACTCGGCCATGCCGCTCGCTGACAAGTTCCGCGCCTTTAAGTGGCATGTGATCGAGCTCGCCGACGGTAACGACATGGCGCAGATTGCCGCCGCCTTTGCCGAGGCCCGCAAAGTGAGCGACTCGCCCGTGGCCATTATCGCCGAGACGGTGAAGGGCAAGGGCGTCTCCTTTATGGAAAACCAGGTGGGCTGGCACGGCAAGGCACCCAACGATGAACAGTTTGAGCAGGCCATGGCCGAGCTCGCAGCGGCAGGGGAGGAGCTCTAATGGCAGACGTCAAGAAAGTCGCCACGCGCGTTAGCTATGGCGAGGCACTTGTCGAGCTGGGCAATGAGCGCGATGACTTTGTGGTTCTCGATGCCGACCTGGCCGCCGCCACGCAGACCGGTAAGTTTAAGGCTGCGCACCCTGAGCGCTTCTACGACGCCGGCATTGCCGAGAGCAACCTGATGGGGCTCGCCGCCGGCATCGCGACCACGGGCCACGTCGCCTTTGCGAGCACCTTTGCGATGTTTGCCGCCGGTCGCGCGTACGAACAAGTGCGTAATTCCATTGGCTATCCGCACCTCAACGTCAAAATCGGTGCCACGCATGCGGGTATCTCGGTCGGTGAAGACGGCGCCACGCATCAGTGCTGCGAGGACATCGCGCTCATGCGCACGATCCCGGGTATGACGGTAATCGTTCCCGCCGATGACATCGAGGCTCGCGCTTGCGTGCGCGCCGCCTATGAGCTTGAGGGCCCGGTTTACATGCGCTTCGGCCGCCTGGCAACACCGGTCATCAACGATCACGAGGACTATGAGTTCAAGATTGGTCGCGGCGTGGTCGTGCGCGAGGGGTCCGATGTGACCATCATCGCTTGTGGCCTTATGGTCGCCGAGGCGCTTGAGGCTGCCGAGGCGCTCGCTGCCGATGGTATCGATGCCGAGGTCATCAACATGCACACGATTAAGCCGCTTGATGAGCGCCTGGTAGTTGCCAGCGCCAAGAAGACCGGTCGCGTGGTCACCGCCGAGGAGCATTCGATTATCGGTGGTCTTGGCGAGGCCGTGGCCTCGGTGCTCGCAGAGCAGCATCCGGTGCCGATGCGACGCGTCGGCGTGCGCGATGTGTATGGCGAGTCCGGCCCTGCGGTCGATTTGCTGCACAAGTACGGTTTGGACGCCGACGGCATCGAAGCTGCGGTCAGGTCCGTGTTGTAAGGAAGGTTTCCATGGGATTTGTATCTGCCAACCAAGTGACAATCGGGTATACCGCCGCCTCGCGCGAGGACGCCCTGCATTATTTGTCCGAGCAGGCCATCGAGCTCGGCTTTGCCGATGACGCATCTGCCGTAGAGGCCGCCTTCATTGCTCGCGAGAACGAGGCCGAGACCGGCCTTGTCGCCGGTTTTGCCGTTCCGCATGCCAAAAGCGACGCGATCCACACGCCGGGCGTTGCCGTGCTTAAACTGGTCGAGCCCGTTGAATGGCCGAGCTTCGATGGGGTGCCCGTCGATGTTGCGCTCGCGCTGTACGTGCCCGCCGGCGAGGCCGGAACTACGCACCTGCGTCTGCTCTCCAAGGCTGCCGTGATGCTGATGGACGCCAGCTTCCGTGACAAGGTGCGCGCGAGCACCGATCCCGTTGAGATTGCGGAGCTCATCAATAGCGGACTCGAAGACTAGAACGGTCATCCCGTTCAATCAATTGATCCTTCTCCAAGGAAAAGGGCCGCGACGCCGTATGGGTGTCACGGCCCTATTTGCGTTTCCCCAGATAAAACCTGCCAAAATTAACCTGTCCCTTTTTGGCAGGTCAGTTAACGCAGTGCAAGTTGAGCATATGCGAGCGAGCGGGCTCCGGGTGCGGTAAGGTGACGTGAAACAAGCGGGCGCTGACCTTTTGGTCGCGCCCGTGAAGTTGAACGTCAGATTGCCGTGCCCGGAGCCCGCGCAGCGCCGAGCAGTTACGCCGTTTGTAAAACGGCGTAACCTAAAGATTCATGTTGCCGTGAATGTAGGGGGTGACCTCGGGGGAGATATGGTCGCAGCCCAGCTCGCGCAGCGCGGACTCGATAACGGCGGGCAGCGGGGTCTTGCCCTTGTCGTCGACGGCGGCACCGCCGAGGGTGGCAATCTTGGCGACATCTGCGGGTGCGGCCTCGATATGCATGCAGCCGCCGACCAAGCGCGCACGCACCTGCGCCAGGTCAAGATCGTGCAGGTAATCCTCGCAGGCGCGGATTAAATCAACCTTTTCGCGCGTAAGCTCCTCGCCCGTGGGGACGCGCGTGGCGAGGCAGGCGCCGGCGGGCAGGTTCCAAACGGGATAGCCCCATGCGCGCAGCAGCTCGCGCTCTTCGTCCTTGGTAAAGCCGACCTCCATGAGAGGGGAGCGTACGCCGAGCTCTTCGGCGGCGCGCATGCCGGGACGGTAATCGCCGCGGTCGCTCGCGTTGCTGCCATCGATGACGGTGGGAAAGCCGAGCGACTTGGCGTGGTTGACGATGGCGGTAAAGCCGGCGTGCTTGCAGTGGTAGCAGCGATTGGCATCGTTACAGGCTACCTGGGGGAGCCGCAGCTGATCGACCGAAAGATTGAGCACGGGGAGCTTAAAATACGCCCCTTCATTGGCTTGTCCATCAACGGACCGCTCAAACGAAGCCTGTTCGGGCGTGCCGATGAGCGGCGTGGTGAGATGGACGAGGAGGGTATTGGTAGGCATGATGCGGGCGCATACGGCGGCCAAAAAGCTGCTGTCAACGCCGCCGGAAAACCCGATAGCCACGCGCCCGTATGCCAAAAGCAGCTGTTCGAGCGCCGATAGCTTGTCTTGAAGCTCCTCCGCGGGTGCCGTGGTGTCTAAAATCATGAAACGATCCTTATCGTTGAGTACTCGATCGAAAACTATAATCCTAATGCGTTACTTGCCATAAGACTTCTATCTGTGTAACGAAAGTGCAATATGGCATATACGTTATATACAAGTTGCCAAATGCGGTAGAGTTGCAGCAACGCGACAGCGAGAGTCGATGGGGGACCGATATGATCAAGGCTGTTATTTTTGACATGGATGGAACGCTGGTCGATACCGAGCGTTTGGGGATTAAGGCCTGGAAGGCAGGCGCCGCTGAGCTTGGGCTCGCGATTGATGATGCGCTGATCCATCAGTTTATCGGTCGCACGCTGCCCGATGTCATGGACATCCTTGATGAGCATTACGGCAGCCACGAAACCACCGAGGCGGTCTATGTCCGCCACAAGGAGATTCGCGACGAGATGGTCAAGACCGAACTGGAACTTAAGGCCGGCGCCGCCGAGTGCCTAGACGAGCTGCTGGCTGCGGGCTATCACGTGGGTCTAGCGACGTCGTCACGCCTCGTTACGGCCGAGCGCAACCTTAAGATGGTTGGCCTCTTTGACAAGTTTGAAACGGTAACGTGTGGCGAGGACGTCGTGCACGGCAAGCCCGACCCCGAGATGTATCTGCTCGCCTGCGAGCGCGCGGGCTTTGCTCCCGAGGAATGTGCCGTGGTCGAGGATTCGCGCAACGGTTGCGTCTCGGGCATTACGGCCGGCTGCCATGTCTTTGCCGTCCCCGATATCGTGCCGCTGCCGCAGGGCGTGGTGGATGGCTGCGAGGCCGTGCTCGATACGTTGTTCGACCTGGCGGCGGCAATCAAGACTGTGCGCTAGAAAATTGCGGCGTTGAAACGAGCGATTGCTCACGTTTGCGCTTAAGCAAAAGGGGTCCGGCAATGGTCGGGCCCCTTTTGCTTAAGCGGCGACTTAGCATACTCGCGGGCGTGCTATAGATACGCACCGAGGTTGATGGCCGTGGCGTCGGTCTGGCTGCTTGCCTGGGTGCTGGCGCGTTCCAGCAGGAACGGCCGCACGAGTTCTTGGCGGTTGATGTCCTCGATGGCCGTGACCGCGGTGACGGTGCGCGCGGCAGAGCCGATGTGGACGTGCTTGGTCTTTGCCGGGGCCTTGTTCTCAATTTGCTCCATGAGCAATTGAACGCCCTTGCGGCCAATCTCGTAGCCCGGGGGCGCTACCGTAGTGAGCGGGACCGATCCGCTCCAAGCGAGTGGGTTGCCATCGCAACCTGCTACGCGTACTTGCCCGGGGACGGCGATGCCTTTGTCGACCAGCGCCGAGATGACGCCCGAGGCCAACACATCGGTCAGGCCGACGACAAAATCGGGACGTTCGTCCGCGGGGCGCTCGGCGATTTGGGCACCGATGCCGTAGCCGTCGGCAGCGGTATTCCATTCGCCGGCGTCGATGACTTCGATCTTGATATCGGGGTGCAGGGCGAGCGCTTTATGAATGCCAAGGACGCGCAGGGTGAGCTGCATGAAAGCCGCTCTGCCCACAACGACGATATGGTGTGCACCGCGAGCGATGGCAAGCTCGGCGATGATGCGGCCCTGGGCCTCGTTGTCGGCCGCTACGTAGTAGCCGGGCTCGGAGCAATGGATGTCCAGATGGACGATCGGCACGGGCATCTTGGTCATGGCGGGGTGCCAGTCGGGGGATGCCATGGGCTGAACCATGACGCCGGACATCTGGGTGCCCATAAAGTAGCGCAGGTAATGGTCCTCGAGAATATCGTCGTTATCGGCGTTGGCGATGAGCAAGTCGTAGCCGTGCTTGCGGGCCTCGTTGTGGGCGCCGCTGGCGATTTGGAGCGAAAAGCCGTGATCGAGACGGGGGAGCACCAGGCCAAAGGACTTGGTGGCGCCGCCCGCGAGCTGACGGGCGCTTTGATTGGGCAGGTAGCCAAGGCGATTGATGGTCTCGTTAATGAGCTTGAGGGTCTCGGGGCGCAGCTTTTCGGGGTGGTTGAGCGCGTTGGAGACCGTGCCCAACGAAACCCCGGCCTCGCGCGCGACGTCGCTGATTTTTACCTTTGCCATAGCGGCCCCTTTGATGCGTTTCAAGTACAAGCCAGATTGTAGCATCCCAAACCTACCAAAAAGGGACAGGTTTATTTTGGCAGGTTTTATCTGGGGAAACGCTGTTGCCAACGCGACCACCACGAAGGGGACGGGCACCTTTGTGGTGGTTTGGACCGGCTGGACGTGTGTACATCGGGTGGTATCTAAGTTGAGATACCACTTCTGGTATATCAGCTTGCGCTTGCGTGAGTACAATACTCGAATGTTGTACGTCTCAGCGCCCCTTGTGCGTGGACGTCTTGCAGTCACGCGAACGAAGGGATTTATCTTATGTGCGGAATCGTCGGCTACACCGGCTCTGATATTGCAAAGAACATCCTGGTCACGGGCCTCAAGCGTATGGAGTATCGCGGCTATGACTCCTCGGGCGTCGCGCTCGAGGTGGGCGAGGGCGCCGCGGCGCACCTCGACGTTATCCGCCGTGTGGGCAAGGTCGCGGGCCTGGAGAGCGAGCTTTCCAACATTGACAGCGACGCTACCTGCGGTATCGGCCACACCCGTTGGGCCACCCACGGCAAGCCCTCCGTCGTTAACGCTCACCCCCACACCAGCTGCGACGGTCGTATCGCCATCGTCCACAACGGCATCATCGAGAACTTCGCCGAGCTGCGCGAAGAGCTGGAGGGTCGCGGCCACCACTTTAAGAGCGAGACCGATACCGAGGTCTTCGCGCATCTGATCGAAGAGGCTTATGCCGAGACGCGCGACCTGATGGCCTCCGTGCGCGAGGCTTGCACCCACGTGGTCGGTGCCTATGGCCTGGCCGCCGTGTGCGCTGACGAGCCCGGCGTGATCGCCGTGGCCCGCAAGGATTCCCCGATCGTGGTCGGCGCGGGCGAGACCGGCGCCTATGTCGCCTCCGATGTCATCGCGCTCATCGACGCCACCCGCGATGTCGTGGTGCTCGAGGACGGTCAGTTTGCCAAGCTCACGCCCGCAGGCGTCGAGTACACCGACGAGGTCGGCAACGTTATCGAGCCCAAGGTCACCCACATCGACTGGGACCTGGACATGGCAGAAAAGGGCGGTTATCCCGACTTTATGCTCAAGGAAATCCACGAGCAGCCGCGCGTTGTGCGCGACACACTGGTCGGTCGTATGACGCCGGCCGGCGAGCTCGACATCGACGAGCTGGGCCTTTCGCTCGAGGAGCTCAACGACATCGACCGCGTCTACGTGATCGCTTGCGGCACCAGCTATCATG
Source organism: uncultured Collinsella sp. (assembly GCA_902462065.1). Taxonomy (GTDB): domain Bacteria; phylum Actinomycetota; class Coriobacteriia; order Coriobacteriales; family Coriobacteriaceae; genus Collinsella. Next base: position 6,389 of record CABQAK010000021.1, on the reverse strand, counting down.
CTGGCCTCATTGCTAAGAATCTCATTGAGGGCTGGGCTCGCATCCCCACCGAGGTGGAGGCGGCCAGCGAGTTCCGTTATCGCAACCCCATCATCACGCCGACGACGCTTGTCGTTGCCGTGTCCCAGTCGGGCGAGACGGCCGATACCCTTGCCGCCATTCGCGACGCGCGCATCAAGGGTGCCAAGGTCTTCGGCATCACCAACGTGGTGGGCAGCCCCGTGGCGCGTGAGAGCGACGGCGTCATCTACACCAAGGCCAACAAGGAGATTGCGGTCGCCTCGACCAAGAGCTTCATCGGCCAGGTCGTGAGCCTTACGCTTTTGGCCCTGCTGCTGGCGCAGGTCAAGTACCGCTTGACCACCAAGCAGGCGCGCATGCTGTTCCGCGAGCTTTCCGATACGGCCGAGCAGATCCAGTGGATTTTGGATACCCAAACCGAGGCCGTTCATGAGGCCGCCCTGCTGTGCAAGGACGCGCAGTCGGCGCTGTTCGTGGGCCGTGGCATGGGTGCCGCTATTTCCTACGAGGGTGCGCTCAAGCTCAAGGAAGTCAGCTACCTGCACGCCGAGGCATATGCCGCCGGTGAGATGAAGCATGGCCCCATTGCCCTGATCGACCCGGGCTTCCCTGTCATCGCCGTGGCCACCAAGAGTGCCACCTACGACAAGACCGTGTCGAACCTTATGGAGTGCAAGGCGCGCGGCGCCAAGGTCATCGTCGTTGCCACCGAGGGCGACGAGGAGATCAACAAGATCGCCGACTGCATCATCCGTGTGCCAGCAGTCCGCGACGTGTTCAGTCCCATTACGGCGAGCGTTCCGCTGCAGCTGCTCGCCCGCGAGGTCGCCATCCTGCGCGGCTGCGACGTCGACCAGCCCCGTAACCTGGCGAAAAGCGTCACGGTCGAATAATTGTTGTTCCGCCGTTCTAACAACTAAGGCCCGGCTCCGCATCAAGACGGAGCCGGGCCTTGTTGCATTTGCCCAGATAAAACCTGCCAAAATAAACCTGTCCCTTTTTGGCAGGTTAGCGGAGCTTGCTGGTCTCGAAGTACTCGGGGAACTGGTCCAGAACCTCGGTTTGGTTGCGGAACATCATGTGCAGGTGCTTGCTGACCAAAAAGCTCGCTTCGATGGGGTCGCGACCGGCGATAGCGCGGCGAATCTGCTTGTGCTCGTTCACGATGTCCTGATTGTCGAGAACCTGCGTGGCAGCGCGCAGCCAGCGGAAGCGCTCCAGGTCGGCATTGGTCTCTTCGAGCCACGACCACACGGTGCTGCGACATGCGATGCTAAAAATCATGTGATGCATGAGGTTGTCGCTCAAAAAGAAGCCGATGCGATCCTCTTCGGCCATGGCCTTTTCCTGCAGCGCGATGGCGCGGTCGAGCTGCTCGATGCCAGCCGACGTGGCGCGCGCACAGCACTCCACAATCACCTGCTTTTCCAGATGCTCGCGGATGTAACAGGCGCTCTCGGCAAGGGTGAGGTTGATGGGTGAGACGTAGGTGCCGCTCTGGGGCACGGTGCGCACCAGGCCTTCCTGCGCCAAGCGAACCAAAGCCTCGCGCACGGGCGTGCGACCCATGTCCAGGTCATCGCAAAGCTGCTTGACGCCCAGCTTTTCGCCCGGCTTGTAGTCCAGGTAGACGATTTTGCGTCGAATGGTGTGGTAGGACTGGTCCTGTAGGCTCGTTTCCTGCTCGCCGACGTGCATCGATTCTTCCATAGCGCCTCGCAACTGTTCTATCAAACTCATATGTCAGTTGTTAATTATGCCGCGAATCAGCTCTCCGCGGTGGGTAATTCGGCTGTTGCCTGAGAACTATTGCGGCATCTTAGTCTGTGTTTGCGCAAGGCTGCGCTCAATGTTGCCGTATCATAAGCCGTCGCAAACGTGAAATAGAAAGAAGGAATCCCATATGCAACTGGCAAATATCGTACGCGAGCGCTGGAAAGGCGTCTTGTTCTGCCTGATCATCGCCATTCCCGCGACGTTGCTCGGCAAACAGGTTGAGGTGGTCGGCGGGCCGGTGTTTGCCATTCTCTTTGGCATGGTCCTGGCGCTCGTCTTTCCCAAGAAACGTCGCGAACAGCTCGCCGCCGGCGTTACCTATACGTCCAAAAAAGTCTTGCAGTACGCGGTTATCCTGCTTGGCTTTGGCATGAACCTCTCCCAGATTCTGTCCAAGGGCGCCCAGTCGCTGCCGATTATCGTGGCGACAATCTCGACCTCGCTTGTCATCGCCTTTGTGCTCTGCCACGTTATGAACGTGCCGGGTAAGATCGCGACGCTTGTGGGTGTGGGTTCGTCGATTTGCGGCGGTTCGGCCATCGCCGCGACCGCACCCGTCATCGATGCCGACGATCGCGAGATTGCCCAGGCTATTTCGGTCATCTTCCTGTTTAACGTTATCGCGGCGCTCGTGTTTCCGACGCTCGGCGGCATGCTCGGGCTGACCAACGAGGGCTTTGGCCTGTTTGCCGGTACCGCCATCAACGACACCTCGTCCGTAACGGCTGCGGCGAGCGCTTGGGACAGCATGCATCCCGGCGCCAATGTGCTCGAGAGCGCCACGGTGGTCAAGCTCACCAGGACGCTGGCCATCATTCCCATCACGCTGGCGCTTGCTTGCTGGCAGATGCATCTGGCGCGCAAGGCCGGCGGTGACGCCAAAAGCACGTTCTCCCTTAAACGCGCGTTTCCCATGTTCGTGCTGTTCTTTGTGCTGGCGAGCGTGATCACTACGGTGCTTCAGCTTCCTGCATCCATTACGGCGCCCATCAAGGAGCTGTCGAAGTTCTTTATTGTGATGGCCATGGCGGCTATTGGTTTTAATACCGATATCGTCGAGCTGGTCAAAAAGGGCGGCAAGCCCATCGCATTGGGCTTTTGCTGCTGGATTGGCATTGCGTGCATGAGTTTGGGAATGCAACACGTACTGGGAATCTGGTAGAGAAGTAGCTTGTTTGCGTGCTGCGTGCTGGTGAGCGCATGCCTGCGGTGGAGCGATAGGAGCTCTTGCGGGTATGGCTTGTCCGCAGGTTTATAAGTCCCGAAGAGCTCTTATCGCCCCGCCAGGATGGCGATGCGGGGCAACACCTATACTCGCAGGACGGCGCTTTCTGCCCTATAGTGTTTGGTGGGCAATATCGTTCAATTTTAAAACACTCGGTCGTGCGACCGCCGGCGGTTGCACGTCGCTGCAGACAGGGGCAAATCATGGATAGCGATGCCAAGCTGAACATCTTGACCGATGCCCTGGCTGCTGCCGGGGCATCGGCATTGGCAATCGATGCGCGTGGGGACGTCGCGATCTCGACCATGAATGACGCGGCGCTTGAGCGGGGTGTGGCGATTTTTGTCGCTGAGCGCCTCGACCGTATAGGAGACGGCGCGCGTCTGGTTATGGGGCGTGAGGGTACGCGCCTGAGCCTGACCGTTCGCCCCACCGACAAAGAGGGCGGGGGGCTTTGGGTCGTCGTGGTCCGCGAGGTGCGCGGTGCCGCGGCGCATGCGGGCATCGAGTGGCTCAACGCCGACGAAGTTGAGGCCCGCTACGAATCGAGCGCGTACGGCATCGTTGAGGGGGCGGCCTCGGTGGCTGCGCCGGTTGCCGAGAGCTACGCGCGCGGTGTGCCCCTTATGCTCGAGGGCGAGCTGGGAGCGGGTCAGGTCGAGATCGCCAAGCGCCTCTATCTGGACGGTCCTTTTGCCGATCAGCCCTTTGTTTCCGTTGCGCTCGATGAGCTCACCGAGCGCGGTTGGCGCCATGTGCTCAAAAGCGCCGAATCGCCGTTGTTCCAAACGGGGCTGACCCTTTGCATTGAGGGCTGGAACGCGGTTGTCCCCCAGCGCCTCCGCGAGCTGGTCTCCACGATGACCGACACCGCGTTGGCGACGCGCTGCCATGTGGTGCTGACAGCGAATGACATGCCGGGCGGCGGCGAAAGTGATCAAGCCGCCTTTGTGACCGAGCGTTTCGCCTGTGCGGTGAGCGTGGCGCCGGCAATCGCCGAGCAGGGAGCCGCGTCGACGAAGGTTGCGCGCTATTTGGAATATCTCGCTGACGCATTTGGGACGGCAGCGCCCACACTGTCTGCCGCGGCGACGAAGACGCTCGATGCTTACCACTGGCCGCGCAATTATCTGCAGCTCCGCGAGGTCTCGGAACGACTGTATATATTGGTGGGGGCGGGCACGGTGGACCGCGCTGTGGCGGAGGAAGTGCTCGCCCAAGAGGACGTGATTAAGACCGCAACCTTTGGCGCCCCGACGCTCGAAAGTGACCTGTATATCCTGCGACCGCTGGCCGATACCGAGCGAGATGTCGCGCATCTGGTTGTAGGCCACCTCCACGGCAACCGAACCCGTGCGGCGGAGGTGCTGGGCATAAGCCGTACAACGCTGTGGCGCTTGCTGAAGGACGATGACCGTTGAGCGAGGCGCCCGTGACCGCGCGCGACGCGTGTGCTACAGTCCAAAGCGTTATTGTTTCGATTTGGTTACGGCGTGCGAGGGCATATGGCTGAGACTTCAAAACCGAGCTGCAGAAGGCGGAGTGCCGCGCCGGTCAACCGACGCACGACATCGGTGACGTGGGGTAAACACGCCTCGGGGTTTGATGGCTCGTTCAAGCGCACTAAATACGGCTATCCTTCGGCAAGCGCCCGCTTGGCAATGCAGGCAGAGTCCTCACTGTGGGGCCGCAAACGCGTGGTGGGCTCAAAGCTCAAGCACGACGGAACGCTCGGTTATATTAGCCGCGGGGCGGCTCGCCGCAGCGGACTCAATCCGGCTGGTTGGCACCGTTATGTTCCGATCGCGGTCGTCGTTGCAGTGATCGTCATCGCACTCGCTGCGCTTGGCTACGCCGGCGGTGGCGCCAACTTGGACGCAGTGTTTAAATCGCCCGAGCTCGCGCATGCAGGCACAGAAGTTGTCGAGGGCGCTCAGACCCAGACGGGCGTCGCGCCCCAGCGCGGTATCGTTGCGGCGGCCACCACTATTGCAGATGCTCAAAAGGACGAGGACGAACAAGGCAGCGAAGCCGAAACGACTCAAACGAACGAAACGACGACAACGGCGACGTCAATATAAGTTTACGAGTGGGGTAGCTAAAATAGCCCCGTCCCAAATTAGCTACCCCTGCTGACGCTCCTGTACTACTTCACATATACCACGTTGTCGCGGCGGGGCTTTGCCTCGGGTAGCGTGTCCTCGGCGTAGCCAAGAATGCAGTTACCGACACCGCGCAGGCTGCCGTCGGCGGGCAGGCCCCAGCTGACCAGCAGCTCCAGGCCCTCGGGCGAGTCAAAGACCTCATGCGCGCGATGAATCCAGCACGAATCGACGCCCAGTGCATAAGCCGCGTTGAGCAGGTTGCCCATGGCGAGCGAGCCGTCTTCCAGATGTGTGGGCACGCTGCGGTCAACCAGCACCACCACAACGGTCTTGGCGCCATAGAAGGGGTCGCTGTTGCTGCCCATGACCTGGGCGTTGAGCTTCGAGAGACGCTCGATGGTCGCGGGGTCGGTGACGGCGACAAACGTCACCGGCTGGCGGCCCATGCCGCTCGGTGCATATTGGCCGGCTTCGATAATACGTGCAAGCTTTTCGGCCTCGACGGGACGATCGCTGTATTTGCGGCAGCTGCGGCGGTGAATGAGTGCTTCGATAGTCTCCATGGTGTCTCCTCGCGGTGGCGTTGCAGATGCCCCGTTCATACCCGTCGGGCTTAAACGATAGACGGTCAATTGCCCGGCCAAAAGGATAGATTCCAATTGGGAAAGTAGGTTTGCATAAAAGTACCTTCAGAATGTGACAAACAAATGGGATGGTTAAACGTTTTATCCCGTCTACCCTACGGTTTTTTACCACTTGCCTAAATGACGAACGCATAACCTCTGATAAAGGTTTTACTAAAGGAGCACCAACGTTTATCAATGCGCCGTGGTGGCGCCGGGCCAGGAGGTAACATCATGTTCCAGGCTGGAGATGTCGTCGAGACCGATTTCGAAGGATTTCTGAAGCTGCTGCGTTCCAAGACGCGCGCTTTCGTGTCGATCAACGATCACGAGTACTACATCACGCACACCGATGGCTATTGGCGTGTTCAGGATTGCGAGGCCCTCAACGATAAGGGCCACTTTACTGACTGCTCCGAGCTGGTCAACACGGTCTGCGAGGTCGTCGAGCTGCCGTGGATTGCCGGCAAGAGCCTGCATGACAGCTTCTCGGGCGCTACGGTCTATGAGGCCGTCGCTGCGTAACAGCCAACAATCGATATTCTCTCGCAACCGCCGGCGCCGCCCCCGCGCCGGCGGTCTTTTTCAAGACTTTAGTCTGCTGGCCGCGCAGCGGCCAGCTTTAAACCACCCGCTACG
>CABQAK010000020.1 GCA_902462065.1 uncultured Collinsella sp. | reverse complement strand
GCCGCGCGGCAAGGAGATATATTGCCAGACCGGAGGGGCCCCGGGGGCGGGAATCGCGCACTCCATAATTTGTTCACAAACGAATATGTCCCTCAGTCGCGTCCCTGAGGTTATAACTGAAGCATTGGCTTCTGATATTGGCGATGACCAGCTGTTTTATGAGTATTGAGACATCGGTCATCTCTGGAGCGCTACTTTACCCCAAAGGCATCAGCTATTTGTTTCCCATCGGTAAAAGGCGGGTTTTGTTCGCCAAGCGTTCTTATATATAGATAGATACGGGTTCGAACCCATGAAAGGGCGACAAAAAAAGACAGCCAACCGAAGTTGACCGCTTTCTATTCTATGCTGGAGCATCCAGAGGGTGCTTCCGAACTCGTTTTCTCGCTGCCATTCATGCTTTCGAAGCATCTTTCGACCTTCGCAGTCTCATGTTTTGAGGATCTGCCGTGTTTATCACTGTTATCAATGAGTGTGTGGAAGTGATCCTCATACAGATTCATGCGATCCGCCAGAGAACTGAGAAGCATCTTTCTGCAGCCCTCGTTGTCTATCCTCGCATCTCTCAGGTCTTCCGGAAATTCACAAGCAGTCTTAGGGTCAATTTGTTTCTGCTTTCAGAGACTTGTTTGAGAGTTTTTAAAGACAGTTCAAAACAATAAGCGAGACACCATAAAGCAGAGCAAGATGTGCCGGATAGAAAATGTAGAAGAAATATTTCAGCTTCAGCCCTCGCTTGCCATTATAAAGATTGATAAGCAACAACGAAATTATCGCGGCAGCAACATCAGGATTAAAAATATTAGCTGTAGTGAACTCAAATCCGCCGCCAATTATATGGCATGACGAAAGGAGCACTGCACATACTGCAGCAAAGAACATCTTAGCTTTGCTGTCGTGGAATAAATAGAATGCAGCCACAAGCAGAATGCCATACGCACCGCCATCCAGCTTAGTGTATTCAGCTGCCAGTGCTGTCAAAACAATCAGAGCAATTTCTGCAATGTGCCTCTTCCATTTTGAAAGACTTTGTATCTTTTCCAGAATAATCAAAAAGACCAAGGAAAGCAGGAGCTCATACATAACATTCTGTTGCCGAAGGTCAAATAGCTGCCCGGTTTGAACGAAATCGTATATGGGCTCCGCAATGATTGCGAAGACAAGCATATTTCGCAGGTACTTCTTTATGTCATGAGTGTGCAAAAATCCCTCAACTATCAAAAAGCAAAATAAGGGAAATGCAATTCTGCCAAGAACATGAAGCACATCCGAAGCCTCGCTTAGAATCGCCCACTGTTCGTCTGATATCTGATTGTACGATGCGTGAGTCATGATTCCATTGGTCAGGACGATCCTGCTTACATGATCGAGAACCATCGAGATGGCCGCTATTATCTTTAATGTGCTGCCGCTAATTCCGTATCTATCTGTTTTCATTTCTTTTTCCTTTCTTTGGGTGGGCCGTCAGGGGTTCAGCCTGCTTCGCAGGCGGCCGCTGCGGCGCTTTCGCGCCTTGCGCGCTGCGCTGGCAAACGCTCGCGCGTTTACTCAGCTCCGCGCCCCCCGACGGGTTCGAACCCATGAAAGGGCGACAAAAAAGACGGCCAACCGAAGTTGACCGTCTCAACAATCTTTGGGTGGGCCGTCAGGGGTTCGAACCCTGGACCTTGGGATTAAAAGTCCCCTGCTCTGCCAGCTGAGCTAACGGCCCGCGGGTGGCATTGTACCACGGTCTGGGGCTATTCCCAACTCCATTGGCCGTTCTGGAAAATCACAACTTCACGTCCATCAGGCGTAATGCCCGCAATATCGATATCGTCCGTGCCAATCATAAAGTCGACGTGCGTGCTCGAAACGTTGACGCCATGCTCTAGGAGCTCTTCTTTGGACATATCATATCCGCCCTCGATGCACTCGGGGAAGCCGACGCCCAGCGCAAGGTGGCAGCTGGCGTTCTCGTCATAGAGCGTATCGTAGAACAGAACACCACTTTCGCGGATCGGCGTGTTCTTGGAAATGAGCGCGACCTCTCCCAGGTGAGCAGCGCCCTCGTCAGTATCGATGATACTTGCGAGCGTTGCCTTGCCCACGCGGGCGTCGTAGTCCACCACGCGGCCGCCCTCGAACTTAATCCAAAAATCGTCGACTTTATTGCCGTGGTGAATGAGCGGCATAGCCGAATACACGATACCGTCGGCACGCATACGATCAGGCGAGGTGAAGACCTCCTCGGTGGGGATGTTGGGGAAGAAGGGATGTCCATCGGGCGTCCTGCCCTTGCCACCGGCCCACTCGTGACCCTTCGTCATGCCAATCGTCAGATCGGTTCCATTTGCCGCGGTGTAATGCAGGTGGTCAAAACGATTGTCGTTCAGGAAGCGCAAGTTCTTTTCGAACGCCGCGTCATGAAGCTCCCAGTCGCTCTCCGGGTCCTGGCCATCGGCACGAGCGGTGTGCAGAATCGCATTCCACAGCTTATAGATTGCAACCTCATCGGCGTCTCCCGGGAACACCTCGCGCGCCCAAGCCACGACCGGCGCGCCGGCGATGCACCACGGGTTGATGTTGTAGTCCAGTCCACGGCGGAAGACCTTGCACTGCGTGTTCCTCGCCTTGGATGCCGCGGCCGGCTTGGCGGGATCGATACCCTTGAGAGCCGCAGGATCCGCACCCTCGATAAAGATAAAGCAGGCACCGTCCTGGGCCAAGGAATCAAGCTGCAGGCGCTTCCACTCGGGCGTCTGCTCAAAATAGCTTTTATCGACATGCTCGTACGTGAGCCTCGTCACGGCATCATCGGCCCAAATTACCGTCACATGGCCAGCGCCGGCGACATAAGCCTCCGCGACCACCAAGCGGGCAAAAGGCGCGCACTCGACCGGAGACTGAACGACAACCTCCTGGCCGGGCTTGACGTTTACGCCCTTGCGGACAACCAGACGCGCATAGTTTTTAATCTTGGGCTCCAGGGCCTTCATGCCCTCCAGAGCTTCTTCGACCGTCAGGGCAGCTCGAATCATGTGCCACTCCATCTATCTATAGAACAGTAAAAAGGCGCGCCGCAAAAACGACGCGCCTTATATCTTAGCGATAAGTATGTATGCAAACGCTACTTCTTCTTGGAGTCCTTCTTGTCCTCCTCGGCAGCTGCGCGCTCGATAAGAGCGTTGAGCTTGTTCTCGGACATGCCCTCGGCCTGCGCGCGGTACATGTTGCGCAAGGGACGAATACGAGCGAAGTCGTAGATAAAGTCACCTAAGATGATGACATAGGACAAAACAATGCCGACCATCTGGACGGGACTGGACACCGTGCCGCCGGGAGCGAAGTAGAGCGAAGCCCAAATTGCCACGACGAGTACCATGCCAATGGCGAGCACAATCCACCAGATGCGACGGCGCTTGGTGTAGTCCTCGTCCTGCTTGAGGAGGATATTCGACACCGTATAGATGCGGTCCTCCTTGGCGCGCTGCTTAGCCTTGCGGGCGCGCTTCTCCTCTTTAGAGAGGCCCTCGAGGTTCTCGCCCTTCTCGAGCTCTTTGCGGCGTGCCTTAGACGAAGCCGGCACGACGCGAACGGAGCTCGCTGCTTGGCGGGCGGGCTTAGCAGATGCGGCAGACTTGCGCGCAACCCCGGTAACTTCGTGGGATTGCGTGCGCTTGTTCGTGGCGCTACGGGTACTCACTTATGCGTTCTCCTTCATGCTTGTGAACTGGGAGCCCGTGATGATCTGGAAGGCCTCGCGATAGCGCTCGGACGTGCCATCGATGACCTCGGCGGGCAGGTGCGGGGTCTCCCCCGTCATATCCCAGTTGGCCTTGAGCCAATTGCGGACGAATTGCTTGTCGTAGCTAGGCTGGATCTTGCCCTCCTCGTAGCTGGCAGCAGGCCAGAAACGGCTGGAGTCGGGCGTGAGGCACTCGTCGATCAGCGTGACCTTGCCATCAATAACACCAAACTCGAACTTGGTGTCGGCAATGATGATGCCACGGGTCGCGGCGTACTCGGCAGCGGCCTTGTAGATCTTGAGGGAAAGGTCGCGAATCTGCGCGGCGATGTCCTCACCCACGATCTCGCAGCAACGCTCGAACGAAATGTTCTCGTCGTGGTCGCCGATCTCGGCCTTCGTGGACGGCGTGAACAGCGGCTCGGGAAGCTTGGAGGCCTCGGTCAGACCCTCGGGCAGCTGAATGCCGCAGACGGTGCCGTTCTCGTCATAGGTCTTCTTGCCCGAACCGGTCAGATAGCCGCGGACGATGCACTCGATAGGAATCGTCTGGGCCTTCTTAACCAGCATGGCGCGGCCAGCGAGGTAGTCACGATACTCAGCAAACTCCTCGGGGAAATCCGCCGGGTCGATGGAAACGAGATGGTTGGGGACGATGTCGGCAAACTTATCGAACCAGAATGCCGAGATGCGATTGAGCACCTCTCCCTTAAACGGAATCTCGTCGGGAAGAATGAAGTCGAACGCAGAAATGCGGTCGGTGGCGACCATCAGCAGGTTTTCACCGGCATCGTAGATATCACGAACCTTGCCACGGGAATCCGGACGACGCTCCATCGTTGTCACGTGAGTCACTCCTTACCTAAATACGACAGAAATGCGGGTTCTTTCCCGCATGTTTTCGCAAACTCGGAGCGGCAGGGACGCGGCCCCTCCTTCACCGAATAGCGAAAAGCTAGTGCTCCATTGTAGTAGATGCCGCGTCCGCCGTGTGCTCGCGGGGCAGATGAATTGTAAAAGTCGTACCCTTTCCAAGCTCCGACTCCACGGATATGTAGCCATGGTGACGCTCGACGATCTGCTTGGTCACGGCGAGGCCGACGCCCAGGCCGCCAGCTTCGCGGGCGCGGCTGGCATCGGCGCGCCAAAACCGCCCGAAAATGCGCGACAGATCGTCCTTGGCAATACCGATGCCGGTATCAGAAACGGCAATGCTGACGTGCCTGCGGTCACTGAGCACCGACACCACGACCCAACCGCCCTCGGGGGTGTAGCGCATGGCGTTGCTCATGAGGTTGATAACACATTGCGTGATCATGTCGGGATCGGCTTCGACGACATCGTCGTGACCCTGGGTCTCGTCCGCAAAACGCAGGCGCAGATCGCGGTCGGCAAACAGACGCTCCTGGCCGTTCACAATCGATCGCACGAAAGGAACCATGTCCACCGGCTCAAGGTTGAGCGGAGCCGTGCTGTTTTCCATGCGCGACAGGTCGAGCATCTGCTGCACCAGACGAGCCAGGCGACGCGTCTCGGAAGCAACGGTCTCCAAATGCTCATCGTCGGTGGGATACACGCCGTCCTGCATGGCCTCGACCGTCGCAAGCATCGCCATAAGCGGCGTGCGCAGCTCGTGTGCGACATCCGAGGTCAGGCGCTTCTCGTGTTTCATATCCTTCTCGAGCGAGGTGGCCATCTCATCGAAGGTCTCACCCAGCTGATCGATCTCGTCATCACCGCGCAGCCCCGTGCGAGCCGACAGGTCGCCGTCACGGATTTGCTTTGCGGTACTGGTGATGCGATGAATCGGTTTGGTGAGCATGCGCGACACGAGCGATCCGATAACGACCGAAATGCAGATTGCAACAACCGCGGCGAGGGCCATGGCGTTAAAGGTCTTCTCCCTAAACGCAGAGTCCGCCTTGGTGAGCAGAGCGTCGGAGCCGATGGCCCACAGCTTTACCTGTCCGACATGCTCGCCGGAAGACGTTACAATCTCGACGTTAGCAACGCTATCGGAGTCGGTTGGAGCAGACGAGACCGGGCTATGCGATGCCCTCTTGCCGCTCGTGTCGTCGGTCGTAGCCTGGTTTTCGCGTACATCGGCGGTGGCGCTTGCCGAGGGCCAGGAATCGTCATAAACGATCACACCCTTTTTATTGACGACCTGCATGCCCAGATCGTCGGAAACCAAACTCGACGTTGCGACCGTGCGCAGTTCTCCCGCGGTCCAAGAGCCGTTTTCCTCATATGAGGTCGCCAACTTCTCGGCAGCGGAATTTGCGATTTCGACGATATTGGAGCGTGTGTAATCCGAAAAGACCGTGCCCCACACAACAGAGACAACGCCCACCAGCACCAATACCGTCATGAGCGATGTCAGAGCAAAAGCAAGTGCCATGCGCGAGGGATAGCTCATCGTTGGCCGTGAATCGGAACGAGGCGTGTTCCAACTAGCCTTGGAACCCGCCTCGCTCTCCTGCTTGTGCTTTTGTCCGATTTCAAAGCGCGCAGGTGTCATATGTGATTTCCCTATTTCTCGTCCGACTTATCGGTCTTGGCCGGAGCCTCGAAGCGATAGCCGACACCATGGACGGTGTAGAGCCACTTGGGCTTCTTGGGATCATCGCCCAGCTTGGCGCGAAGATTCTTCACGTGGCTATCGATGGTGCGCTCATAGCCCTCAAAGTCATACCCGAGCACTTTCTCGACCAGCTCCATGCGGTTATACACACGGCCGGGATGACGGGCAAGTGTGGTGAGCAGCTTGAACTCGGAAGCCGTCAGATCGACTTCCTTGCCCTCGACCAAGATCTTGTGGCCCGAGATATCGATGACCAGATCGCCGAAGTCGAGTACCTCGACGGCGGGCTCGTCGGCCTGATGGGCACGGCGGAACAGAGCGCGAACGCGGGCGACGAGCTCGCGCGGCGAGAACGGCTTAATCAGATAGTCGTCGGCGCCGAGCTCAAGACCGATAATACGGTCCTCGATCTCGCCCTTAGCCGTCAGCATGATGATGGGGACATCCGAGGTATCGCGAATGGTGCGGCAAACGCGCTCGCCGGGGATCTTGGGGAGCATAAGGTCGAGCACGACCAGGTCGAACTGATGCTTCTCGAACTCCTCGATCGCGGACTGGCCGTCGCCGACGCCCACAACCCAGTAGCCTTCGCGCTCGAGATAGGCAGCGACGGCGTCACGGATTGCCTTCTCATCCTCGACCAGCAGAATCTTTTTTGCATCTGAAGCCATAACACGGCCCCCCTGTCTCAATTAGCTAAGAACAAGCCCATTTTAACGCACCTGAGCCCGCCAGATGCCGCTATGACGCGGCAGCTCGGCGGGCGGTACTCACAATTACAACGCGTTTATTCCCCTGTTGGCGCCTTTTTAACCCCTCTAAGCTTAAAGAGAGAATAGGCGTGCAGTGACCGTCTCTGGTATACCCTGGCTGTTGCGCACCGTGGCGTACGTAAGGAATGAGTCCGATTTTCCCGCCGTAGCTGGATAATCGCCATACTCCAAAGCGCGGTCGGGCGACAGCAGCGAGCCATAGGTCTTGGCAGAGGTGTCGATCAGGAAATGCGACGCCTGTACCTTAACAAGGTATTTATTCTTCTTGCCAGCCGCACATGCGAGCGGCTCGCGTGACAGGAAGAGGTACGGCCCTCCCTCATTACCGATATACGTGCCCATATTGCCCAGGCTGCCCACGCCACTATAGGCCGCCTCGATAGAAAACACGAAGGTATCGCCCATATATACGGCCTCGAAAGGCGAAACTGACGAAGGGAGGACCAACTGGGCACGCTTGGTGTTGTTGCCGTCGGTCAGATCGATTGCCGTTATGCCGTAGTAGACGCCCTCGTCGTTGCGGACACGCGGCGAGATGGTCAAAATGCCGTCGCTCGCGCGCGGGGCCGATGCAAAGCGGCCCGTCGATTTCCAAATTACCTCGGCCTTGGATTCATCAAGCGAGCGACGATAGCAAAACGAATCACTACTCGTTTTATTGCCGCCTGCCGAAGGCATTTTATACCAGATGACCGATGACCCGAACGCCGTAAACAGGGGCGGATCATAGTCCTTGCCACCTCGATCGAGCTCAACCACATCGCCAGAGAGCGAAGCGCCCGACAGATTTTGAGCGTAGAGCTTCCACGATGAATTGGCAAAGTTCATCTCAACCCACGCGAATACGCCGTCGCCGGCACGGACATCGTAGAATGCATATCCCGTGCCCTCGATAGGATCATCGATTAATGTGGTAAGCGAGCCATCGCCCAGGTTAAGCACACCGAGTGTGTTGGCATGCAGTGCCGATGCGGGCGCCATCATCGCCGCGGCGTAATCGCCGTCGCAGTAGTACAGCAGCGTACCCAGAGGCAGCGTCCACGACGCCGCCGGCTCAAGATCGATATCGACTGCCTCGTACTCATCCGTAATCGAGATGATTTTGGAATCGTCCTTGATAACCTGCGGCTCGCCGGCGGCATCATCGCTGGTGCCCGTTTTTTTCGAGCATCCGGCAAGCACCGTGGCAGCGCCCGCGGCAGCCCCACCGAGTACAAAGCCGCGACGCGATATTCCGTTCTTGATGTGATCGGCGATACCCATTAGGCGATCTCGGCGCGAGCGGCCTCGATAGCGCGTGTAAGCTGGTCGGCGCAGGAGGTCTTTTTCATACCGCAGGTATTACCGGCGAGAACCTCGATTACGCGATCGGCAGGAGCGCCCTCGACCAGTTTGGAGATAGCCTTGAGATTGCCGTCGCAGCCACCGGTAAACTCAACACCCAGCACCTTGCTGCCGTCATCGGAAAGGTCAAGGTGAATATTGCGAGCACACACGCCCTGAGGCTTGTAATCAAACGAAATCATGTGATCCCCTCTCAGAATGTTATTCGAGACGACTATTATCCCCGTCTTTCCCTAAATGCAACGAGGCGCTTCGCCGGCAACACACATTACCAGCAAAGCGCCCTAAAAAGCTAACGTTATGCCCGAACCTACTCGAAGCTCAGCTGCTCCAGACGATCGAAGACCGTGTCGATACGGGTGAGGAAGTCCCACGGATCAAAGATCTCGTCGAGCTTCTCCTGGCTGACGGTGCAGCGCGGATCGGCCTCGAGACGTTCCTTAAAGGTGGGGCCGGAGACACAATCCTGTACCTCGTGCCAAGTTGCCATGGCGTTCTCCTGCACAATGGCGTACGCGTCCTCGCGGGTGATGCCCGTGTCGACGAGGGCGAGCAGCACCTTGGAGGAGAAGATGAGGCCGCGGGTCTTATTGAGGTTGGCCATCATGCGGGCAGGGTACAGCTGCAGGCCGTCGATAACGCGAATGAGGCACTGGAACATGTGATCGAGCGCGATGAAGCTATCGGCCTGGGCGACGCGCTCGGCAGAGGAGTGCGAAATGTCACGCTCGTGCCACAGGGCGACGTTGTCGAAGGCAACCTGCGCGTTGGCCTTCACGACGCGCGACAGGCCGCAGACCTTCTCCATGGTGATGGGGTTGCGCTTGTGCGGCATGGCGGAGCTGCCCTTTTGACCCTTACGGAACGGTTCCTCGGCCTCGAGTGTATCGGTCTTCTGCAGATTGCGAACCTCGGTAGCGATGCGCTCACAGGTGGCCGCGGTGGTGGCAAGAACGCCCGCGAGATAGGCGTGATGGTCGCGGCTGATAACCTGCGTGGACAGCGGGTCGTGAACCAGGCCCAGGTGCTCGCAGACGTACTCCTCGACGAACGGCTCGATGGAGCTGTACGTGCCGACAGCGCCCGAGATAGCACCGAAGGCAACATTCTTACGGGCGTCCTCAAGACGATCCAGATCGCGCTTGAGCTCCCAGGCCCAAGAGCCAAACTTCATGCCGAAGGTCATCGGCTCGGCGTGGATGCCATGAGTGCGGCCGGCACAGAGCGTGTTGCGCTCCTCAAAGGCGCGACGCTTGCAAATCTCCCCGAGCTTCTTGACGTCCTCGATGATCAGGTCGCAGGCCTGGGTGAGCTGGTAGCACAGGGCCGTGTCGCCCAGATCGGAGCTGGTCATGCCATAGTGAACCCAGCGGCTGGGCTTGGGGTCGCCCTCGGGAACATCGGCATCGATGTATTCCTTCATGTTGGTCAGGAAGGCAATGACGTCGTGGCGCGTGACTTCCTCGATCTCATCGACCTTCGCCTTCTCAAAGTTGGCATGGTCGCGGATCCACTGGGCCTCGTCTTTGGAAATACCGATCTTTCCGAGCTCCGCCTGGGCCTCGCAGGCCAGAACCTCGATTTCCTGCCAAATGGCGTACTTGTTCTCGAGGGAGAAAATGTGTCCCATCTCCGGGCGGGTATAGCGATCGATCATAGCGGCTCCTTTTTGGTTATTGGCACGTTGGTCGTAACCCAACCATTGTACCGTGCGCAGGTGCAAGTATGGGCAGCAGGCATTAACCTAACATTTTGCCGCAAGAGCGACCATGGGGACGTCCGCGTATTTGCTTCGCAACTCCGCACCGGCTTCAGGCGAGCCCCTCAGCTTCACGAGGCCGAAGGGGAAGACTCCGCCGAATTGTCCGTCCCCACGTCTTCCTTTGCTGATGGAGCGGGCAACGGGACGTCCGCGTATTTGCTTCGCAAATCCGCACCGGCTTCAGGCGCCTGCCGGCGCCTTCGCCTGCTCGCTATAAACGCTTCGCGTTTATTTAACGCTCGCACCCTGTCGGGTTCGAGTCCCGGCGCTTTATTGAAAAAAGCACGGCACCGTGATGGTGCCGTGCTTGTGCTCTTAACTGGAGCGGGCAACGGGACTCGAACCCGCGAGTGTCAGCTTGGGAAGCTGATGCCTTACCACTTGGCGATGCCCGCATATGTGGGGGATAGTATAACGCGGTTGTCTTGTTCGATACAAGGGTGTCGATGCTTGTTTTAGCTGTGGAGAATCGTTTGAAAATCGTGTCAATTGTGGAGACGAGGACCTTTGACTTCCTGTTCTCCTTATCTTCTACCTGCGCTTTTGCTTGATTGTTGTATTTGAGCTCAATTTGTCAGGAATTGGGCAAGCTTTTGGTCAGGCTCCGGTACTTACCCGCATGAACCTCGGGGGTAGCCTCATCCTACGCGTCGCAGCCTCCCCGTGCGACGCACGAGGGATAAGGAGCAGCCATGTCCAACGCACCCACGCACTCTGTCCACAGCGCAATCGCAACAGGTCCGCTGCTCCTGTTCCTCTTCCTGCTTTTCGGCTGCCTGGCACCGGGAGCCGCATTTGCCGTCGATGGCTACGACCAGCTCGGCTTCCGCACTATTAGCGATGATTGTGGGCCCTTCTTCATCGGCAAGTATGAAGCTCAAGACGCCTCGATTGCCTACTGCATGAACCAGGAGCGCCCCGGCCCCACCAAGCCGGGCGGCCCATGGCTCAACTTTGATCAAGGCTGGGTGTGGCTCGACGACGAGTTCGCGGCAATCGTTTGTCACGGATATCCTACCGCCACGTCGTTTGGCGGTTACCATCTTTCACCCGATCGTGCCCGCGCCGCCACCCAGCTTGCCGTATGGATGCTCAACGGCACTACCCATGTCGACGGTACCTACTCTTACACGACCGCTCAGGGCAAAACCAAGAGTGGACACTTTACCGCCGACAATGAAGTCGTGGCGGCTGCGCGGTGGCTCCACGACAGCGCAAAATCAGGAAGCATCAAAGCCGCTCCGCACCGCGCGCGACGCTATCTAGGGGCCGTATCGGGCGGCAGCAAACGTCAAGACATGCTCTATGTACTGCCGGCGGTCTCTGTTTCCTTCCAAAAGCAGTCTGCGAACACCGTTATTACCAGCGGAAACAATACCTATCAGTTTACCGGGGCAACATTCGATGTTTTTGAGAGCGCCAGCGACGCGCGTGTTGGTACCATCCAGATGGACGACAACGGTCGAGCGCAGGCAACACTCCTACCCAACACGGCGTACTACCTGATTGAAACGAAGGCGCCGGCCGGCTATGTCCCCCGTCGTGATCGCATCGCCTTTACCACGGGGAATGACGGCGGGCGGGTCGCCATTGATGAACAGCCCGGCACCATCAACCTGCGTATCGTAAAACTCGATGCCGCGACGAATGCCGACCCCCAGGTGGGATCTTCACTCGCAGGAGCAGAGTTCACGTGTGTGTCGCAATCAACCCCTGGATGGGCGCAAATCCTCACGACCGACGAAAGCGGTCGGGCCACCCTCGCCGATGTCCCCTTAGGAACCTTTACCATCTACGAATCAAAAGCCCCCGAGGGCTACCTGCCATCCAACGACAGCTGGACCTATACCGTTGGAGCCGACCAGCTCGGCGATTCAGGCGTGGTCGAGATCGAATCTCGCGTTTCCGATATCCCCATTGCGTTTGACCTTGAGATTTCCAAATTCAAGGATTACGGCAGTAGCGACCAATCTGGCCTAGAGCAGCCGGCGGGAGGTGTTGTCTTTGAGGTTGTCAGCAACAGCTCTCATCAGGTTGTTGGCACACTGACCACAAACATCTATGGCTTTGCCTCCACCAAAGATCAGCCCGAAGCATGGTTCGGCACAGGCAAGCGACCCGCCGGTGTCCACGGAGCCGTCCCATACGACCGTGCCGGCTACACGATTCGCGAGGTTCCAGAAACCGTCCCCGAGGGTTTTAAACGTGCAGGGGAATGGACCGTCGAGGCCAATCAGATTTCCAACGGCGCCGAGCTTCAATATATCGTGGACAACCACGCTCTGTCGACACATCTCCAGATTGTAAAACGCGATGCCCAAACAGGCGCTTCTGTTCCACTAGCCGGATTCACCTTCCAACTCCTCGACAGCAATCACGAACCTGTCTCACAAACTTGCTGGTATCCAGCACATAACGTAATGGACACCTTTACGACTGACGCGACCGGGACCGTCACACTGCCCGAATCGCTCGTGCCGGGCACCTATTATGTACGCGAAACCTCGGCCAAAGAGCCCTATCTTGTCGGCGAAGAGATCGAGGTAAACATACCCGCTGACATGAACCTAACGCCCGTTGCAATCGCCTCGTATTATGACCACGCCGCGACCGGAAACATCAGGATCGTTAAAACCGATGCCGTAGACGGCAGCAGCCTCGCGGGCGCCGTCTTTGAGATCCGTGCCTCGGGTGATATCGTGCGCCCCGACGGTAGCATTGCCGCACTCGACGGTGAGACCGTCGCGACCGTCACGTCGGATGAAACTGGAGAAGCACGCGCGGACAACCTCCCGCTGGGATCTGGCACCGCACGCTACGAGGTTGTCGAGACTCAAGCGCCGGCAGGCTTCTTGCTCGATCAGACAACCCATATTGTCGACCTTACTTATGCCGACCAGAAAACACCCGTTGTAGAAGCACGGTTTAACGTATCCGACGATTACACCAAGGTTGATATCTCCAAGGTCGATGCAAGCGGTGAGCAGGAAGTGGAAGGCGCACAGCTCACCTTATATGGTCCCGATAAAACCGAAATAGACTCCTGGACCTCATCCGACAATCCACACCGCGTCGAACATCTTGCACCCGGCACCTACTCGTTGCGCGAAATGATGTCTCCGCGGACCTATGACCTTGCCGAGGAGATAACGTTTGAAATAAAGGATACGGGAGAAGTCCAATCCGTCGCGATGAAGGATGCACCCATCGAGATCAAAGGACAGGTCGACAAGCGTCAGGAACTTGTCCAACCTATCGGGAAGGGCCTGTTGGCTAACGGCGATGGTAAAAACCGTGCCGCAATGCAAACCAATAAGGATGGGCTTTTCTCCTATACCATCGACGCTCGAAACGATTCAACTACCTGGGTTGATGAGTTCACGGTCACCGATGATCTTGAGTGTGCCGAGGACGATACGGCGAGATTCGTCTCAATCGAAACCCCCGTCGCCATCGGCGACCTCAATGGTCTGTGCAACGTGTGGTATCGCACGACGCCGTTGGACTCGACAGACGCCGATGAGCCGGCAAACGCGACACTTGACGATGGGCACGAAAATCCTTGGCTTGAGTCCGACGAAGTAAAAGAGAGCCTTGGTGAGGACTGTCGCCTCGTCGATTACGACGGCTGGCACCTCTGGAAGGCGGATATCTCGACCACGGAATCCACCACACTCGAGGCGGAAGAGCTCGACCTTGCATCCAATACCGTCGTAACGGGCATTCGAATTGAATACGGTGCGGTAGCCGCCGACTTTACGACTCGAAGCGATGCGGATTCTTGGACCCGCGATGATCTCAAAGATGAGCACGACGACCTTGACAATGCCAAAGCAATCCTTGGCACAGACGCTCGGGGCGCAGTCGTGCACATGCAGGCAACGTCGGCTTATACGCCCCAAACCGCACTCACCAACAGCGCACGCGTCGATCTTTGCCGCAACGGCGGCGGCGATAAACTTGAGTCGCATGACGAGGACAGCGTCATTCAACGCTGTACCCTACCGCAGGACCTACCGGCAACAGGATCAGCTCCCATCGCCGCTTGCATCACCGCGCTCCTGACCTCGGGTGCCGCAGCCCTATGGTTCGCTCGCCTTAGGTCGATCCCAAAGAAGCACTAGTGCGATGAAAAAGCGGGCGAGCCAGTCCCCCGGCTCGCCCGCTTTCAATCATGTAAATCGCCGTATCTACTCTGCAGACGAAGATCCACCATCAACGATTGCCTGCTCGGACTCAGGAATCCCATCGGCACCCGTGCTCTGTTCTTGCTCCACCTCTTCGCTGATTGCGGAGGCGGGGGTCGAGCCCTTCGTACCCACGATGTAGGCAGCCCCAAATCCTAACGCAATGGCAATCAAGGTCAAAATCACGTAGACAGGCCAATGGCGCTTAATATACGAAAACACGTTGACTCCTTAGAGCTCCGTCTACGAACGGCGGATAACCTCGGTCACGACCTCGGATACCGTGGCAATGTTCGTCGGGTTGACATTGTGGGGCAGGTCGTCCTCGGTACGAGCGCAAGCCAGACGCGTGCCGTCCACGCCGGCGATGGTGAGGGCTCGGCGGCTCGCCTCGAGCGCGGCATAGGCATCGGTCTTGGCATAGGGCATCTCGAGCGCGCCACAATCGACATGGAACGACTTGCACACCTTGTTGACCAGGTTCATGATGCGGCGATCGCCCTTGAGCAGCTGCTGTTCGCCCTCGACCGTCACCACCGAAAGCCTACCGGCGCCGACGGATTCAAGATTGATGAAGAATACGCCGCGGAGCTTGTCGCGATGCGAAGCCAAGAAGGCCTTCATACCGGCGCCATCACAATCCGAGGCGCCCGTTGCCACAAACCAGATATCGTGACCGAGCAGCTCATCATCGCCCATAGAGGCGACAGCCGAGAGCATATCTTCGGAAGAAGCGCCGTCGGAAGACGTAGCGCCGCCCTTCCAGCCATCGTTATCGTCCTCGAAGTTATCCCACGAACCGATACCGCGACCGGACTTCTTGGCATCGTAATCGTCTTCGACGCCCAGCCAGTCGCTCATGCTATCCTGCTCGTTTTTCTTTTTACGACCGAACAGGCCACCCAGGCCGCGCTTACGAGACTTGGGTGCCGCCGGGGCGGGAGCCGAAATGGTCTCGATCGGCTGCGCGCCCGACGCAACGGGCATAGGAGGCGCAACGGGTGCCGATGTGGGTTCGGGACCCTGGGCAGTAGCAAAGGGGTCGTTGACCCGGGCAGAGGGATCGGGAAGGTCGAACAGCGACGTGCGAGACGCAACGTTTGCCTGCTTCATCGACGGCAGCGACGGATCGGGGACCGAAGCCAGCGGAGACGAAGAGGGTGCAGGCGACGGTGCCGACGCCGGATCGGGAACATTCATCTGCGGACGCGGCGATACCTGGGAGGAAATCTGGGCCATAAGGGAATCGACTGTTTCGTCCTGGGTGGGAGCGACATCGGCAACCGTGGCACCGGAACCACTCGGGGTCGGCATGGTGAAAATCTGCGTGGAGTAAGGCCTCGACTCATCCGTCTCGGGAGTCTCGGAAACCGCAGACACTTCCTCCTGCTCGACCTCGGTCGAATCATCTTGCTCGGCTGCCGCGTACTGCTCTTCGTCAGAGTTGCCCTCGACGGGCTCGTCCTCGGCGGCATCTTGGATTTCGGCAGCATCGATAGGCTCGTCATCGTCTGCCGCGTCGCCCTGCTCATCGGAAACAGGAAGGGGCTCGGCAATCGCGGTGCCTTGCTTTTCAAACGTTATCGTGGAATCGAACTGCGCGGCATCAAACGACATGGTGCTATCGACGTGCTGTTGAGCCTCGAAAGACGTCGTCGCCTCAACAACATCCGCGGACGCCGGTTGCTGGGACTCAAAGGACGTCGTAGCTTCGGCAGCGTCGACGGGCGCGGACTGCATAGCCTCGTTCTGCTCGAACTCTTGCGCCGCGCGCTCACGTGCCGCCTCGGCTGCCTGCTGCTGAGCGATAGCCTCCTGCTCGGCAGCCTCGCGTGCGGCAGCGCGCTTCTCCTCGAAATCGTCGACAAATTTCCTGCCCTTTGCAAGCGCACCCTTAAAGAAGCTGGAAGCGCTGGCGCCAATCGAAGAGAACGCGGATGCAATATCGGCATGGGGCGTTGCCGCGGGAATCTCGGCAGAGAAATCAGTATCGCTCTCGTAAGACACGCGCCTCGGCTGTTCAACGTAATCGTCGTCAGACTCGTCCGCAACGTCTTGCGCCGGCGCGGCGGGAGCCAAAATGTCCAGTCCTGCCGCGGGATCGATCGCAGACACCGCCTCGGGCTCGGCAACGGCAGCGGTAACCGCGGCAGACTCATCATCCGCAGTGACAACGGGCGCAGGCTCGGGCTCAAACGTCGGCTCCTCGCCCTCCTCGTAATCGAGCGTGCAGGACTCGGGAAGCATTCCGAGCGCACGGATGGCATCCGAACCAAAGCGGATGTTGCCGGCGGCGTTGCGATAGAGCTTGGGCTCGGGCTCGGCCGCGGCAGGTTCCTCCGCCGACTCGGCAGCGGGAACCTCGTCATTGAACTCTTCGGCCTGGACAGCCTGATTCTGATCCTCGGGCACGATGGCGCCAATCAGCGTCTCGTCGGCAGACGCACCCTCAAAGCCCTCGATCTGCTCGTCAAAAGCCTCGCCCTGTTCGGGCTCGGTTTGAGCGTCGGGAGCAATCGGCTGACCGAACTCGTCCTCGGCGTAGGTAGGCTCTTCGTACTCGATGGTGTTGCCGTAGTCGTTTTGCTGCTGGGCCGCGGCATACTCCGCCGCCGCGCGCGCCATTTCCTCGGCACGACGTTTCTGCTCCCCAAAATAGGTATCGAACGGAACATCGTCGGGAAACTCGTTCTCGCCCTGGAAGGGAGCAACGTTGTCCATAACGCCGAGCATAGCGGCGACAGAAGACTTGTTGCACACCGCGCCGGACGTATAGGGAAGAATGTGGCGGTTAGAGATGATGTTTGCCGCGTTGGCAAGTGCAACGAGGGAAGCGAGGATCGCGACAATCCACAGCAGAACCTTGAGCGCGCCGGGGAGCGGCAGGATACGCAGGATGGCAACGGCAGCAGGGGCAACCGTGGCAACGGGCAACAGCTTGGCGATGAGCGCACGATACGAAGCATAGGGCTCGCGGGCGAGCAGCTCAGCACGGGGAGAGTCGTAGTGTGCGACAACGACCACCGGGCGGTTGCGCGGAGACGCGAGCGGGCCCGAGGCCTTGTGGTAGGCGATAACATTTTGGCTCACGCCCGTCTTGCCCAGGCGCGAAACCACGGGGTGGCCCGTGCGCTCGAGCACGTAAAGAACGGCGCCGACAATGGCCAGCAAGGTGCCGACCAAGCCGATACCGCCGCCGATGCCCATCAGCAGGGCGCCGGCAAACGCAAGAATACCGGTAACGGCAAATGCCAATCTACTGGGCGCCGGGGCATTGAACTCCTGAACCTCGGGGTCAAAGCCGTGGTTGCGGAAGATCTGAGCGATATCCTCGGCAGCCAAGCGCTCTTCTTCGCTGCATGCCGGCGTAATGCCGGTGTTCTGCAGCAGGTGGTTAATATAGTTCTGGGTGTTCGCCATGTGCGCTCCACATCCATAATCCGACAAATAGGCCCAATGCATGCACATTAGAACCGTATATAGTCGAAAGTATACCCCGAGCGAGCGCAAACGACCGAATTCGGGCCATCTTAACGCCTCGAGCGGACAAGGATATAGCCTAATCTCCATATCGGACTAAAATCATGGCAGCAAACCACCTTCTCATGCGAGGACTCTATGACGGCAAGCGACGCGACCGCAACAATTAAAAAGGGGAATTCGGAGCCCGGTTTCGATAAAACGGCTCAGCGCATCCTCAATCTTTTCTTTGTGCTCAACAGCTCCCCCGAACCGCTGACGACCGAGCAGATCGTCTTGGATTCTGACCTGGGATATGGCTCGGGCAATATCGACTCGGATAAGCGCAAGTTTCGGCGCGATCGTGACAAACTGCTCGAGCGTGGCATCTTAATCAAGGAGGTTCGCCCCGCCGGTGCGCAGGAGACCGAGGAAAGCTCGTGGACAATCGACCGCGAGCACACGTTTGCTGCAGGCGGCCTCATCACCGCAGACGACGCCGATATCCTGCTCAACGCCATCGACCAGACGCTAGCGGCCGGCTCATCCACCTTTGCCGCACCGCTTGCCGATATTCGCTCCAAGATTGCCTACCTCACCGGTGGGACGACGGTTGACGAAACACCGATCCGCCGCTCTCCCACCGTCGATGCGGTATGGAGCGCCTTTGCCGAGCGATGCGCGCTGCGATTTTTATATCAGAACGGACGCGGCGAGCAGAAAGAACGTACCGTCTGTGTCTACGGCATGTTCGAACACGAGGGCGTGGCGTACTTCTGCGGCCTCGACAATGTCACCGACGACATCAGGACATTCCGCTGCGACCGTATCGTTCGCGCATGGCGTCCTTCGAAGACCTACGCCATCCCTGCGGACTTCAATCTCAACGACTATCTGTTCTTTGAATTCGATTTCGCCGACCGACCGACCGTTGCAGCCACGTTCTCGTTCGCCCCTCAGACGCAGATCGATATGATCAACGGCCTCACGCGCGGGCGAGGTGAGCTCACACACACCGATGCGGGATGGATCTGGACCGTTGACGTGCGCGACCTTGAAGCCGCCGCCTCATTTTGCATGGCCCACGCCATGGACGGCATGAGGCCCATGGCCCCCAAATCGCTCAAGCAGGCGTGGAACCACCTCATTGAAAGGACGGTGCACGAGCATGCCCGTGCGTAAACTCACCAGCGAGCAGAGACTCTCGCGCGCCATCGACATCATGGAGGCCCTCTACGCCGCCGGCGAGAGCGGCATGACACGAACCGAGATTTGCGGCCGCTTTGACATCACGGGAGTATCGCTCGACGAGATTCTCGAGATCGTCTCGACGCTCGCGGACCGAGAATCTGGTGCGCGCATCATCTGCGAATGCCACGGCGAGCGTGTGGTCCTCACTGGTGACGCCGGGCGTGTGCTACCGTTGCGCTTGAGTGCAGCCGAGGGCGCTGTGCTCAACCACGAACTTGAATCGTTGGGGATCGAGCCGCAGACGGCAGCTCGGATTCGACATGCCCTTCTACCCGAAGAGCTCGGCTATAACCAGCGCGTCTTTGACACCGTCAACCACGGGTCGCACTGGCAGCAGCTGAGCTGTGCCATTCAGGACGGCGTTCGCTGCCGCATCTCATATCGCTCGATGGACGATGCACGGCCACGCGAGCGTCTGGTCGACCCCTTGCGCATTACGGCAAACGGCGACCAAACATACCTGATTGCCTGGGACATCACAGTCGATGAGCAGCGCACCTATCGCATGGATAAAATCGAGGAACTCGCCTTGACGGAAGACTCCGTCGTGCCTCACACACCGGACGTCGCATCCCTCCACGATTCCCTTGCCCGGACGCAGCGCAGCGCAAAGCTCTTGATGCCATTCGATATGGCGGAGCATCTGGACTGGGCCGGCATCACCCTAATCGAGCGCGGCGGGGCAGACATGGCAACGGTAACCGTGCATTACGGCTCCGAGCGTTGGCTACTGAGCCAGGTAATCGCAGCGGGCGGAGCCATCCGCATCTTGGATGACCCCGCCCTGTCAAAGCGCCTGTGCGATATGGCAAAAACCCTCGTCTGTCCGCTTTAGCGCCGCCGCTCGTGGCGTGTGCGCCACAGTTGCAGATAGTGCCCGATCTGCGCCGATTCGATGCGCTGGTAGGAGCTCGTGGGCAGCGACGTTAAGAACTTCTTTCCGTAGCCCTTCGTCACCAGGCGCGGGTCGGCCAGAATCAGCACGCCGCAATCGGTCGACGAGCGGATAAGGCGGCCGGCCGCCTGCTTGACCTCGAGCACCGCCTCGGGCAGCGAATAGCGCGCCCAAGCGCGGTCTTCGCGCAGGTTGCGCTCGCACGAGAGCGGGTCCGTGGGACTCGAGAACGGCAGCTTGGGAATGATGACGCAGCGCAGCGTCTCGCCGCTGGCGTCGAACCCCTCCCAGAAGGCCTTAAGCGCAAAAAGCGATGAAGTCGGCTCGTTGATAAACCGATCGCGCAGGCGACGAGGAGATGAGTTGCGCTGCTGGCAGTTGAGCTCCAGACCCGCACGGGCCATCTTGGGCTCAACGCGGGCGTACAGGTCTTCCATGTCGCGCCGATTGGTGAACAGTGTGAGCACCGATCCGCCCATGGCAAGATGGGCGTCGACCAGCACGCGCTCGAGCGCCGTAAGATAGCTCTCGCGATCGCGCGGATCGGGGATATCGCCCGCAACGACTACAGCCATGTTCGAATCGAAGTCGTAGCTCGAGTCCAAGTGCAGCGATGAGGATGTTGAAGCACCGATGCGATCGAGGCCGACCGCGTGGTTAAAGTGTTCGAAGCTTTTGGACACCGTCATGGTCGCCGAGGCAAAGATAGCCGTGTGAACCTCGGGCAGCCACTCGGTTGCCAAGGCCTCGCCAATGTCGATGCGCTCTGCGGTCATTGACTCTCCGCCGGCACGCAACCTGCGATTGACCTGCAGCGAATACACGTAGTGTTCATCGGTGCCATCAATGATGAGTTTGAGGTTCTCGGCCAGCTCGTGCAGGCGGCGCGAGATATCGCCCAGGTCGACAACAACCTCGGGCTTGTCGGCGGCGACGGCTTGTACCAGCGCGTCGACGCTCTTGTCAGCCTGTTCCAATGCGTCGATGGCAGTGTAGGCCGACTGCAAGAAATCATGCCAGTCGTCAGATTCGCGCAACTCGGGGCCAATCCATAGATTGGCATTGTCATAACCCCCACGGGCACGGCGACCGAGCTCGCGAACGCCATCGAACACGTCGGCGATTGCCATGCTCGCGCGCGCAACCGTCGACGTTGCCTTGGCAGTAAGGCCCAGATAGAGCGTAGAGCCCTCGGAGGTTGCCAAATCACGGGAAACCTGGCTTAGCGCACCGGTGCTCGAGCCACCCAGGCGCTCAAACAGAACGCGTGATTCGTCCGCCGACACCACGCGCGCCCACTGACGGCGCGCCTCGCGCTCGATGGAATGGGCCTCGTCGATTACCCAATGACGAATCGGAGGCAAAATCCTGCCCTCGGCCGCGACATTGCGGAACAGCAGGGAATGGTTGGTGACCACCACATCGGCATGCGCCGCACGACGGCGAGCGCCGTGGACCAAACATTTATCAGGGAAAAACGGGCAGAGGCGACGAGCACACTCGCGCGAGGCCGTCGTAAAGTCGGGGCGGTTGACGCTGCGCCACCGAATGCCGAGCGAGTCGAGATCGCCATCGGCTGATTGGCAGACGTACGCCATAATGACCGCGACCGCCGTGAGTGTGTCCGCCGGATCGCGCTTGGTGGTAATCTCGACCTGGCTGCGGCTCATGCGCTCAAGCTTGCGCAGGCACGGATAGTGATCATAGCCCTTGAGAGCGCAAAATGACAGACCACCGTCCAGTTGCTCGGCAAGTTTTGGCAGCTCATGGTACATGAGCTGGTCGGCAAGATTGTTCGATTTGGTCGCAATACCAACCGTGATGTTGTTACGGCGTGCTGCCTCGGCAAAAGGCACCAGATAGGCCATCGATTTGCCGACGCCCGTGCCCGCCTCAATTACGCGATGTGTGCCCGTGACCAGCGCATCGCGGACCTCGAGCGCCATCGCGATCTGCTCATCACGCGGCTCGTAAGTGGGATACATGCGATTGACCAGGCCACCCGGCGCATAGTCTGCCTCAATCTCCTCACGACTCGGCATCTTGAGGACCGGCAGTTCGTCGGCGTCCACCCGATCGTCGGCGCGATCGGCCTTGAGGACGTCAGCACGAGCGGCGCTGAGAGAGAAGATAGAACCAGGGTTCTGCCCTGCCAAGAATGAGAAGATAGGACGATAGGACCAAGGCACATCCGGATGCATGTCGGCTAGGCGCGCCATGAGGCCCTGGGGCAAGTCGGTGAGCGCCACGAGCAACACACGCCATACGCCACACAGGGCGTCGACGTCGGCATTGGCACGGTGTGATACCGAGTCACAGCCAAACAGATCGGCCATAAAAGACAGCTTGTGCGAGGCCAGGCGCGGAAGCGCGATGCGCGACAGCGCCAGCGAATCGATCCAAATATCGCTCACGTTGACGCCGCCTTTGACCGACTCGATAAACGAGCGATCGAACGTGGCGTTATGTGCGATCACCGGGCAACCACCGACAAAATCGGCGAGAGCGGCGACGGCCTCAACGGCCGACGGGGCATCTGCCACATCGGCATTTGTAATGCTCGTGAGCTCGGTAATCTCGGCGGGAATTAGCTGCTTGGGATGCACGAAGGTATCGAAGCGGTCGACGATCTCGCGGCCCGAAAGACGGGCCGCCGAGATCTCGATCAGCTCGTTGTCCTGCACCGAAAGACCTGTGGTCTCGGTATCGAGGACAATCACATCTTCCTCGATAAGGCCGAAGGACTGCGTTTTGGCGCGTTCGGCAAGCGTGGCATAGGAGTCGATGACAAACTGCGGCGTTCCTGACGAAACCGCGTCCTCGATTAGCATGCAATGCCCGCTCGACGAAGGCCCATACGGATCAGGCTGTCACAGACCTGCGGGAACGTCATGTCGTCGGTGTGGCGGATCTCATCCGGATACAGCGACGTATCGGTCATGCCGGGAATGGTATTGGTCTCGAGGATAACGGGGCCGTCCTCACTCACAATAAAGTCGCTGCGCGAGATACCTAGGCAACCGAGGGCCTTGTGAGCAGCACAGGCAAGCTCCTGAGCGCGAGCGTAATTCTCGGGTGAAATCTGCGCCGGAATACGATGGATGTCCGTAGGGTCGACATACTTCACGTCCAGATCGTAGAACTCACAGTCCTCGGGCTTGCGAATCTCGACAATCGGCAGAGCGCGCACGTCATCTTCACCGTATACGCCGACGGTGATCTCGGTACCCTCGATGCACTTCTCGACCAGCACTTTGTCGCCGTACTTAAACGCCTTGGCGATTGCCGCGGGCAGCTCGGAGGGCTCATGGACCAGGGAAATGCCATAGCTGGAACCGTTGACGGCCGGCTTCACAAAGCAGCGCTCGCCACAAACCTCGACGATATGATCGATATCGACTTCATCGCCCACCTCGAGCGCAAGGCCGGGGGCAATGGGAATGCCCGCCTTGGCGTACAGGAGCTTAGAGACCTCCTTGTCGGCACCGCAGGCGCTGGCAAGCACGCCCGAGGCCGTGTAGGGGATACCCAGGGTCTCCATGGCGCCCTGCATAGCACCATCCTCGCCGCCGGCACCGTGCATGGCGATAAACGCCACGTCAAAGCCGCCGGTTGCCATGGTTACCATAAAGTCATCAGCGGCCGTATCGAGCAGCTCCACCGAGGTGTAGCCGGCTTCCTTCAGTGCCACTACAACGTTCTTTCCCGAATTGAGCGAGATCTCGCGCTCAGCGGAATGACCGCCCGCCAAGACCGCTACATGCATGTTCTCTAGGCTTTTACCCGGCATGGGCAGACTCCTCCTCTATAATTTCTGCAGCTGATACCATATTGTAGCGATACCCTCTACGTTTCCCCAAAATCGAAAGGCTTCCATGAATCCCAGGACTAAATCTCAGGACATTCGCGACTTGAGCCAAAACGATATTCGCGAGCTCGTGGTCGAACTTGGCCAGCCCGCCTTCCGCGCGAAGCAGCTTATCGAATGGGTCTTCGAGAAGAACGTTTGTTCGTTTGACGATATGACCAACCTTCCCAAGGCTTTCCGCGAGCAGCTTAAAGAGGCTTTTGCCTTTGACACGCCCACTGAACTCACCAAGCAGGTTTCCAAAGATGGCTCGCGCAAGTATCTGCTCGAGTACCACGACGGCGTTTCCGTCGAGACTGTCGGCATGCCCCGTCGTAACAAGCTTTCCGTCTGCGTTTCCACCCAGGCAGGCTGCGGCATGGGCTGTGCCTTTTGCGCTACCGGTCTCAACGGCCTCAAGCGCTCTCTGACCGCTCAAGAGATCGTCGACCAGGTACTTCATGTATCCAACGACTTTGGCGAGCGTGCCACGAGCGTCGTCTTCATGGGCCAGGGCGAGCCGTTTGCCAACTACGACGAGGTTCTCAAGGCTCTGCGAATCCTCAACGACCCCGATGGCATCGGTATCGGCGCTCGTCACCTCACCGTCTCTACCAGCGGCGTTATTCCCGGTATTCGCAAATTTGCCGATATCCCCGAGCAGTTCACGCTTGCCGTTTCCCTGCATTCCGCCATCCAGTCGACGCGCAACAAGCTCATGCCCGGTGTTAAGAAGTACACGCTGCTTCGCCTTCACGAGGCGCTTCAGCTCTACACCGAGAAGACTGGCCGCCGCCCTACCTATGAGTATGCCATGATCGAAGGCGTCAACGATACGAATCCCGAAATGCAGGCGCTCTGCGACTTCTGCGAGGGAACGCTGTGCCACGTTAACCTCATTCAGCTTAACGACATCGAGGGTAGCCCGCTCAAGCCGTCGCCGATTCATAAGGTTGAGGATCTTCAGCGTCGTCTTGAGTCCCGTGGCATCGAGACCACGATTCGTAACTCCCGTGGTAACGATATTGACGCCGCTTGCGGACAGCTGAAGCAGCGCTTCAAGGTTCAGAAAAACGCATAGGGGAGTCGCACCCCAAAACGTTTCATGTGAAACATCGAACGACCCCGGTTGCAGAATATGCAAGCGGGGTCGTTTCATTTATTGACCTAATTTTGAATCAGCTGCTAACTGTCCCATGTTTTACGGCCAAAATAAGGGGTCCTTGTCTCGTGAATCAGACAAGGACCCCTCAAAATATGCTGAGTAATTGTTAGGTACCTAATAGCCTACATTTTCCCATTGGTTGCTAACCCAACCTTGATTAATCTTGGGATTCTTCGTTACCTGAGCAGTACGCATGGCAACATCTTCCGTCATAACATCCATTTTCTTTTTGGAAGTATCGACGATATCTTGCGCGCCACGAAGCAAACGACCTCGAAGTTCATCGTCTGTCGCAATCTTATAACCTGCAAAGGCACCAGCCGCGACAGTCGTCGCCAATGCAATCGTTGTTAAAATCTTATTCCTCATCTTGGCCTCCTTGATCAAACTGAATCATTTCGCCAAGAATACGAGAGAGCTCTTCCTCGTCTTTAAACTCAATCTCAATCTTATTCTTTCCACGCGAGCTCTTCACACGCACGTTGGTATTAAATACCTGACGGAGCACACGGGCAGCCTTTTTAAAAGACTGAGGCGTTGCAGGCCTCGGCGTCTTAGGTGTCTCTCCGGCAGAAAACAACGGAGCAAGATTTTCTGTCGCTCTTACGGAAAGACCCTCTGCAACAACTTTCTCTGCAAGTCGAATTCGAGCATCCTCATAGGGAACTGCAAGAATCGCACGTGCATGACCAGCAGTAAGTTTGCCCTCAAAAATCATCTGCTGAACAACTTCAGGAAGATCGAGAAGGCGCAGCGAGTTTGTAATTGCAGAGCGTGACTTGCTTACTGCCTTCGACAATGCCTCCTGCGTCATACCGCTGGCATCGATGAGCTGTCGATAGCCCTTAGCCTCTTCGACAGGATTCAGGTCAGAACGCTGAAGATTTTCGATAAGAGCGAGAGCCAACATCTCTTCATCATTAACTTCTTTAATGATGACAGGCAGTTCCTCAAGACCAGCAAGCTTTGACGCCTGGTAACGACGCTCACCAGCGATGATCTCATAGCCGTTTCCATGTTTGCGAACCAAAAGTGGCTGCAAAACGCCATGTTCTTGGATTGACTCGCTCAACTCGCGAAGTTCAGTTTCGTTAAAGTGAATTCGCGGCTGGTTAGGGTTGGGAACAATATCCTCAATAGGTAGTTTTGTTTCAGATGATGCATTTGAACCCGCTGCAGCCGAACCACCGGTCTCATACTCGGCCTCAGAGACCAAAGCATTGAGTCCACGTCCCAATCCGCCACGTTTCTTTACACTAGGCACGCTTGATCACCTCTTTTGCAAGGTTCATATACGCTTTTGCACCCTTATTTTGAGGTGCATAGGTAATTACCGGTTCTCCAAAAGACGGAGCTTCGGAAATTTTAACCGTACGGGGGATCAGCGTCTTAAACGCCTTATCACCAAAGTACGATTGAACCTCCTCAACAACCTGATTCGATAGAGAGGTACGCGAGTCATACATGGTCATAAGCACACCATAGGTGTCTAAGCCCTTGTTCAAACGTGATTTGACCATTTTCATTGACTCAAGCAGCTTCGTAACGCCCTCGAGTGCGTAATACTCGCACTGGATCGGAATCAAAACGCTGTCTGCTGCGGTCAAGGCGTTGATAGTAAGCAAGCCGAGCGAAGGAGGACAGTCAATGAAAATAAAATCGAACTCGTCCTGAATCGGCTCAAGCAAATCTTTGAGACGGGTTTCACGAGCAATTGCGCTCACGAGCTCAATTTCGGCGCCTGCAAGCTGAATTGTAGCCGGAATTACGAATACCTTTTTGCAATTTGTATCAAGAACAAGCGATTCTGCCGGCACATCGTTCAACAATGCATCATAGATGCAGTGATCAAGGTCTTCTTTTTCAATTCCGAATCCACTGGTGCTGTTTCCCTGCGGATCAAAATCGACAATCAGTGTCTTACGACCCTGCTCACCCAGTGCTGCTGCAAGGTTTACGGCCGTCGTTGACTTACCGACGCCGCCCTTTTGATTGATGATTGCAATGATACGCGTGTTTTTTGCGCTCTTAGAACGCTTAACGTCGCGAAATCCCACGGTCCCTCCTGGTGTGTATTAAAGCTGTCAAACGGAGGATGTTTCACGTGAAACATTCCGAATCGATATCAACCGCCATGTTTCACGTGAAACACTGCAAGTTGTTAGTATCCATTATGTTTCACGTGAAACATCTAGGCAAGCGGATTCTTCTTTGCCATGCCATTTGCACGAGGCAATGAAACGGATGCTAGATGACTCTTCTTAAGGACAATGAACTCCCTGTGACCCAAGCCTTCAGGCAAATCAATTGCGTCATTCAGAAGCAAAGTGAAGCCGCAAATCTTAGCTGCTGACATACCGGAAGCAAGCTCCTCATCCGAAGGATTGCCCTTGGTGATAACAAATAGCCCTCCATCCTTGAGGAACGGAGCCGCATACTCAACAAGAATCGGTAGAGGGGCCAGGGCGCGGGCGGTTACAACGGAGAACTGCTTCTTATGGCTTCGAGCATATTCTTCAAGACGATCGTGGACCGCATGAGCATGTTTCAGTCCAAGAACATGAATAAAAGAATTGACAGCATCAACCTTCTTGCCAACAGAGTCAATATAAGTAGCTTTACGATGCGTGGATATGGTTAACGGAATACCAGGGAAGCCCGCACCTGTACCCATATCGAGTAAAGCTCCCTCAGGAGCCTTATTGATATAGGGGAGCAAAACAAGTGAGTCGAGGATATGAAGTACGGCAGCATCTTCTACGTTAAGAATACGGGTGAGATTGGTTGTCTTATTTGTTTCCAGAACCAAGTCCAAATGATGAATACATTTCCTAAGCTCAACATCAGTTACGCTCAAGGAATACTCTTTGCAATAGGAAGTTAGACGACTCAACATCTCGTCAGCCTGCTGATCGGTAAGTACTAACAATGAAAGCTCCTTTCTGACAAAAATCAGTGTATCGAGAACTTTTGACAAAAAAAGGGGACGTAGAAACCACGTCCCCTTAGCATAAGCTCGAGTAGATTATCGAGCAACAATCACCACATGGCGATCAGGGTCAGAACCCTCAGAATGAGTA
Organism: uncultured Collinsella sp.; assembly: GCA_902462065.1. Classification (GTDB taxonomy): domain Bacteria; phylum Actinomycetota; class Coriobacteriia; order Coriobacteriales; family Coriobacteriaceae; genus Collinsella. The sequence goes on along the minus strand of CABQAK010000020.1, from coordinate 8,328 downwards.
TCGACGGCATCATTGCCACGAAGTGCAATGTGAACCAGTCGGCGCTCGTAGGCATTCATGGGCGGAAGCGAAACACTCTTATGAGTGCGGATGGCACGCTCGGCAGCAGACTGAGCCATGGAGGCAACCTTGTCCTGACGGCGGCTCTTGTATCCCTCGACGTCCACTACAACCGGATACCTAAAGCCAAGCTTGCGGCTCACCAGCAAAGAGAACATAACCTGAAGGGCATCAAGGGTGCGACCATGACGGCCAATGAGAACAGCAAGATCAGGAGCCGTTACATCCAAAATCAGTTCACCCTCGTCGCCCTCATACTCATCGATAGGAGAGTTGGCGGCATCGAAGTGCGAAAGGATGGAACGCAGGATGGAAATCGCAACATCGGCAATGGTGTCGAGCTCCTCATCGGTCAGCTCTTCACCAGCCTTGTAGCGCTGTGCAATCTCGGGATAATCGCCCGCGACCTGCGGGGCAACCTCCTCAAGCATATCCTCGACGATCTCTTCAGACATAACGTACTCCAAAAGTTAGGTACCTAAATAAAATTGATATCCCACTACTTCTTCTTGTGCGGGCGCGGCTTCTTCTCTCGACGAGTGACCTCAACCTGCAGCGGAGCGTTCTTAAGACGCTCCTCCTCATCGGCCTTCGCCTTGTCGATGACCTTCTGCGTCACAAAAATCTGCTGGATAACCTGCCAAGCAGACGAGACGTCGTAGTACAGCAGAACACCAACGGGAAGGCTCCAGCCCATCCAAAGCATCATGACCGTCATGACAACGGCCATCATACGCATGCTCTGAGCCTGCTGGCCGGTCTGGTTGCGCGACATATAGAGCTGCGGAATCAGGGTAAGGACGGCGAACAGGATCAGGCAAACCAGCGCAGGCAGTGCAACCATAAAGCCATCGGCAAAGGAAGCGCTCGGCGTGGTGGTCAGGTCGGGCAGGATGTTGAAGAACGAGAACGTGCCGTCGTTAAAGTACTGCGGCAGGTTGCGCAGCAATGTAAACAGGGCGAACAGGATAGGCATCTGAATCAGCAGCGGCAGACAGCCAGCCATGGGGTTGAACTTGTTCTCGCTGTAGAACTTCTGCATCTCCTCGGCCTGACGCTGGGGATCGTCGGCATAGCGCTCCTGGATCTCGAGCATCTTGGGCTGCAGCACCTGCATGCGAGCCGTCGACTTGGTCGACTTGAGCATGAGCGGCGTCAACAGCAGACGGATGATGACCACCAGGATGATGATGGACAGGCCCCAGTCGACCGCAAAGGTCTGGATGAGCTTGAGCAGCTCGAAAAGGATGTTAACGATCCAATCCCACATGTAAGTTTTCCTCCGATAGCGAGTGCCCGCTAGGGCACAGGGTCATAACCGCCGACGTGCAGGGGATTGCAGCGAGCGATGCGCCTCACGGCAAGCCAGCAGCCTCTCAAAACACCGTGCTTCTCAATCGCCTGGATGGCGTATTGCGAGCACGTTGGGTAATAAATGCAGGCGTCAGGCAATAAGGGCGAAATAACCTGTTGATATATGCGAATAGGAGCGATGGCAACACGTCGCAAAACGTGATTGCTCATCGCTCCTCCCCGGCAACGCCGGCGCGTTTCATAAGCGAACGCAACGCCTTGTCCATCTCCTGCGGCGAGGAAACCCTCGTCTTGGGAGTTGCGAACAAGATGATGTCATAACCCGCAACGGGAAATCCCCAGCTGCGGGCGGCCTCGCGCATCACACGCTTAGAACGGTTGCGCACGACAGCACAACCGAGCCGTTTAGCACCAACGAAGGCGACCCTTCCGGAGTCGCCTTCGCCAACCGATTCACATATGGTCATTCGAATCAGAGGATGATTGAAACGACGCCCCTGACTGAACACATGCTCGAAATCTTGCCGAGACTTAATAGTCTTCATGCGAGATGTGTGTATCGCTGCTAGACAGTGAGACGCTTGCGGCCCTTGGCGCGACGACGGGCGAGCACGGCACGACCACCCTTAGTGGCCATACGGGCACGGAAGCCATGGGTCTTGGCACGCTTACGCTTATTAGGCTGATACGTACGCTTCATCTTAAGTTCCTCCTGCTGCATTTCGAGTGTCCGCGGGGGCGCGGACGCAGATATAGACACGTGAGCTTGAAGATTGTAGGGAAATCAATGTTCAAATGTCAAGAAATCAAAGGTAAAAGGTTGCGCAGTTCACACGGTTCCCCCATAAGCCGAGCTCGATTTAGCGGTGTATGGCAACTTTTCACGATATTTCATCGAGTTTTCAACAGGTCATGTTGGCAATGTTGAGAGCTTTTCGCCGGTTTTCCAAAGTTTTCAACAGGTTTTGAAAGTTTGTCGAAAGATGAGAAACATTGCACGGTGAGCTACTATTTGTTCGAAACCTTTTGGAAGATTGCGAGCGGCATGTCTGACGACTTTTACACCATGGTCGATTCCGGAGACCCGGCACCCGACAACGAGCACATCACCGGCGTGCGCGAAGAGCGTGAGGAAGGCGAGCAGACGACCACGCAGGCGCCAAAAGCCATGTACGCCGCACGCATCGCCGTCTATGACGACATGCTGTCGACACCGCGTGTGATCGTCATTGATCCGCAAGATGTCCGCACGTATTTGGAAGAGACGACCAACACCGTCTACCAGTGCATGAAAGAACAAGGCGGCCATATCTCGCTCATGGTCATCCGCGAGATTGTCGAAAACTTTATCCACGCACACTTTGCCGAGCCCATCATCTCGATTCTGGACGGCGGAGACACCATCCGCTTTGCTGACCAAGGACCAGGCATCGACGACAAGGAACGTGCTTTCGACTTTGGCGTTACCAGCGCAAACAGCAAGATGAAGCGTTATATCCGTGGAACCGGAGCAGGGTTTCCCATGGTGCAGGAGTATTTGGAAAACGCCGGCGGTGCCGTATCCATCGAGGACAACATGGGCAACGGCACCGTGGTTACGGTAAGCCTGAACCCTAAACGCGTGCAGGAAATCGAGCGTGCCGGCGGACGCGGCGCTGCCGTGCGGCCCGAGACGGAACAGCCCACATATCCCCTGCCGGGAGCTTTTGCGCAGCAGCCCATGGCAACGCAGCAGATGCAGCCCCCCGTGGGACAGATGCAGCAGCCCGGAATGCTTCCTACACAAGAACCCCAAGCGGCATCTATGTCGATGCCGCCAAACATGCCAGAGACCATGCCGCTGGCGGATCAGGATGCAGCAGCAATGCAGCAGGCGACGGGGGCACCGGGTGGCCAGCAAATGGGCTACCAGCCGTACCAACAGGGATATCCATATCAGCAGATGCCGCCACTGGGGTATGGCCAGCAGTTCCCGCAGCAGTACCAGCAGGGATATCAGCAGCCGTACCAGCAGATGCCGCAGCAGCAGTACAACCCCTGGGCCCAGCAGATGCCTCCGCAGCCTTACCAACAGTGGCCTCAAAGTTTTCAACAGCAAATGCCGCCGATGCAGAGTTCTCAACAACCAGCAGCTCAAATGATGTATCCTAATGCAGCAAATCAGTATGCGCAGCCACAACCGGACGTGTTCGTAAGCGATCGCGGCAACGCCGCGCTGGGCTATCTGGCGCAAAATCAAGCGTGCGGTGCAACCGATCTGGCGAGGGCGTTTGGAAACTCGGCCCCCACTTGGTCACGCACGCTCAATGACTTGGCGCAGGCCGGCTTAGTCATCAAGCATGGCCAGAAATACCATCTGACCGAACTCGGCGCCGCTCGCGTGCGAGCTCAGAGCTAAAGAACGGGAGAGACAGTGGACGAGGAAGCAAGCATCATCCTGGGGGATGCCATCGCCTTTTGCCAGCGCGACGGCCAAGATGCACGCCTCATCAACATGCTGGGGCAATCGCGCGCCATAAGCCTGACCGAAGATACGCTCACGATCGAGGCCCCCTCGCGCTTTGCCATCGCGCAGCTCAAAAAGCATCAGCCGACCATTGAGGCCTATCTGGAAGAAATCGCCTTTGCACCGATTGCGCTCGACATCGTGGCACCGCAAGGCGCCGCGACGGAATCCGCTGCCGCGACGGCGCCCGCCACGGCTCCCGCTGCTTCCCCGGCGGCGCCGGCCTCCGCAGGCGACGTGCCGACAATCGAGCACCAGCACGGCGATGTTTCCCGTGAAACCATGGCACCGTTGCCGACCGCGGCGGCGACGTCAACGAACGCACCCGTCACGCACATGCCCATCGCTCACGACGCAGCGGCGGGCGCGGATTCGGGCATTGCAATCAAGAACACGCTCTCGGCCGATGATTTTCGTCGCATGATGAACCAGATGAAGGGCGGAGCGCCGACCAAATCCACGCAAGCTGCGACCCCCGCTTCACCCGTGCCAGCACCGACCGTGCCGGCCGAGCAGAATACGGATGGAGCCCCGCTCGCCGCGAACTCAAAATTTACCTTTGAGAACTTTGTCTACGGCCCCGAGAACAGCCATGCCTATCGCTCGGCACTCAAGTTTGCCGCCCTCGCGGACGAGCGCGGCACATGCACATCACTGTTCATCTACGGCAAATCGGGCCTGGGCAAGACGCACCTGCTGCTTGCCATCAAAAACGAGCTCGCCGAGAAGTCGCCCGAGATCAAGGTCAAGTATGCAAACTCCCAGGCATATCTGGACGACCTGATGACCGAGTTCGACCGTCAAAAGAAGAGCAACGCTCCCATCATGCAGGCGTACCACGGCGTGGACGTGCTCATCATCGATGACATCCAAAACATCATCGGCAAGCGCGCGAGCGTGGACTACTTTTTCCAGCTCATGGACGAGTTCATTCGCAACAACAAGAAGGTCGTCATCGCGGCAGACCGTGCCCCCAAGGACCTGAGCATGGACGAGCGCCTGACCAGCCGCTTCAACGCCGGCATGCTCTGCCTGGTCGCGGAGCCCAGCTACGAGATGAAATACAAGATCTTGCAGCGCTATTACGAGAACACCATCGTCGCCGCTCCCGAGGCAGGCGACGACTCGCTGCTGGCGGCCTATGGGGGCGACGGCGGACACCTGACCGACGAGCACTTTAAACACATGGCCGAGGTCTCGGGCACCAACATCCGCGAACTCGAGAGCTTTTGCGAGCGCTGCGCCGGCGAGGCGGGCGACCGCGAGCGCGAGGGCGGGGAGCTCACCTTTGACGATATCGACGCCATCGCCAGCCAGTACTTCGACACATCGGCCAAAAAGATCAACGTCCAGACGGTTCAGTCCGTCATCGAAGAGCAGTACGGCGTGACGCACGAGGAGCTCATCGGCCCGCGTCGCAACGCCAATATCGCCAAAGCACGCCATATCGCTATCTACCTGGCCATCGAGATGTGCGAGATGACGACCACGGCGGTGGGCGCCGAATTTGGCAACCGCAACCACTCGACCGTCAGCACGAGCTACAAAAAGGTCCAGAAGATGATCCAGGAAGACCGCACCGTCACCGAAGATCTCAAATCGTTGCGCGATAAAATTACACTGCGCTCGTAGGGAAATAGAGACACCTGTTGAAAACTTGTCGAAACCACGGGCATAAGGTGTCTAAAACCCAACCCGCGATGATGAAAAGTTTTGCGCAGGTTTTGAACGTGGAAAACCACCCCCGTTGCACACAGGTTGCTGTCGATTCTCTTTCTGGGTCTGACCTGCGTCTTTGGGAGTAATCAACAGTTTCGTCAGTGCTATTACTATTATTAAGATATTTATATCTATAGAAAGGTATTAAAAGATGAAGTTCACCGTCAGCCAGAGCTCGCTTACACAAGCCATCGGCGTCGTTATGAAGGGTGTCGCTTCGGCATCCACCCTTCCCATCCTGTCGGGCGTGCTCGTCAAGGCGCAAGACGGCATCTTGGAATTCCAGACCTCTAACTACACTATCTCGATCCGTCATCGCATCGCGGCGCATGTCGAAGAAGAGGGCGAGATGGTTATCCCCTGTAAGATGCTCTCCAATATCACCAAGACCCTCCCCGATGCCCCGGTCACCTTTGAGCTGTCCGAGCGCCAGGTGCTGATTAGTTGCGAGAAGAGCTCTTTTAGGCTGAACACGCTCGATGCCAATGACTTCCCCGAGTTTCCGGCCTATGCCATCGAGAGTGCCGTGGAGCTGCCGACTGATATCTTGTCCGAAATGGTCGGCCGTGTGTGGCGCGTCACCTCGACCGACAAGGCCCGCCCCATCCTGGGTGGCGTGCACATGAAGGTCGAGAACAACACCGTGCGCCTGGTGGCGACCGATTCCTTCCGCTTGGCCGTGTGCGATACGCAGGTCGAGACCTCGACCCTCGAGGGCTCCTTTGAGCTTAACGTTCCGGCCGACGCCTTTAATGACGCGCTGAACATCATGGCCAGCCAGGCGACCATCATGATCGGGGCTACCGACACCCAGGTCGTCTTCGAGGCCGGCAACACCACCTACGTGTCGCGCCGCATCGAGGGCGTGTACCCCAACTACAAGCAGCTCATCCCCGATTCGTGCGTGACGAGCGTCAAGATCGACGTCGCCGCCTTTAACGCCGCCCTCAAGCGCGTGGCCGTTATCGCGAGCGCCAACCCCGCCGTCAAGTTCGAGATCGATGTCGAGAACGGGCAGATGGGCCTGTCCTCCATTTCCAATGACCAGGACCTTGCGCAGGAGACGATCGATGTCGAGGCCGAGGGCGAGTCGGGCACCATCGCCTTCAACTACCACTACATCTTCGGCTGCCTCAATGCCCTGTCCAAGGAGAAGGAGATCACGCTGGAGCTCAAGAGCTACTCGCAGGCGGGCATCTTCAAGTCCTACGACAAGATCAACTACCTGTACCTGGTCATGCCGGTCCGCATCTAGCGCTGCGCCATGACCATGTTTGCCCGCGATCTTTCCGTCGCGTACTACCGCAGCTTCGATAGCTATCGCCTTGCTCTGGACGAGGGCGTGACGATACTTGCGGGACCCAACGCGGCGGGAAAGACCAATCTCATAGAGGCGCTGCAGCTGCTGACGAGCGGCGTCTCGTTTAGGCATCCGACCGCAGCCGAGCTTGTCCATGACGGCGTGGGCTCGTGCAGGGTCGAGCTGAGGCTCGAGGGCGACGGCCGCGTGCTTGATATGGGATTGAGCGCGGAGGACGGTAAGCGCTCGTTTAGCCGCAACGGCAAGAGATGCTCTGCCGCCGGTGTGCGCGGGGTTCTGCCGAGCGTGCTGTTTTGCCCCGACCATCTGGACATGGTTAAGCGAGGCGCCAGTGTGCGCCGCGCCGCCCTCGATGACTTTGGCATGCAACTGAGCGCACGCTATGCCGATCTTGCGAGCACCTATGGGCGCTGCGTGACCCAGCGTAACGCCTTGCTCAGGGAGACCTGGTGCTGCCGCGAGATGCTCGGCGCGTGGAACGATTCGATTGCCCGCGCGGGCTCGGCCCTGCTTGTGCACCGGTTGGCTCTGCTCGACCGGCTGGCGGGCCATATGCACACTGCCTACGGGCAAGTGGCATCCGGTGAGGCTGCCAACGTGACCTATACGTCCACGCTGGGGGATTTGCCCCAGGTCGATGATCGCGAAGAGCTGAAGGGCTGGGCGTACGAGCGCATGCTGGCTGCCCTTGATGAGCACGCCGACGAGGAAATTCGCCGCGGAGTGACGTTGGTGGGACCGCATCGCGATGAGATTGAGTTTACCGTGGCGGGTCGCTCCGCCCGTTCATTTGCCAGCCAAGGTCAGCAGCGAACGTTGGTTCTGGCCTGGAAGGTGGCGGAGGTGGCCGTGGCTCGCGATGTCCTGGGCACCGCCCCATTGCTGCTTTTGGACGACGTGATGAGCGAACTCGACGGCGAACGCCGCGGTGCTTTCCTGCGGCTGATCGGCGATGATATCCAGACGGTCATAACCACGACCAACCTGGGGTACTTTACCGATGATCTGCTTGATCGAGCCAAGGTGGTGAGCATGGGTGAGACGTGCTAATTACGAGCGCGAGAGCGAAACGGTCGCCTTCAGTGGGTTTTTGAACGCAGAGCGCCAGCGCATCCTGGCGGCCGCGACACCTGAGCGCCGCGCGCAGATGGAGGCTGCAGAGGAGTCGCGCACGGTCTATCGCGCGTGGAATGCGGTGTGCTCGGGCACGCGCGAGGGGCGGCATGTGACGGGTCTGCGCTACCTGCCCGAGTCCAATGAGCTGCTGGTATATCTCGACTCGCCCTCGTGGACGCAGGAAATGACGCTGTTGCGCGAGATCATCCGCGCGCGTATGGAGCGCGCCAGTGCGCATGTGGACGGCCTGGTGTTCAAAACCACCGCGCCCGGTCACACGCCACCCGCCGCC
>CABQAK010000019.1 GCA_902462065.1 uncultured Collinsella sp. | reverse complement strand
GGCTCGCACGAAGAGCACATTTAGTGCTCTTCGGCTCGTGCGGAATCTACGAAAAGCTTGCGCCTGGCCTTTGGCGGCGCGACCTGTGTTGACTTTGGAGCAGCCAGGGTTGCCGTTGGCCGGCGCGCCCCACGCATAACCCTTATGTCGGTGGGCTGATGTGTTGCGTCCCTGAGGACTACAAGGTCGAAATGAAGGTGGACAGGCGGTGGAGACCTTCGTCCAGATCTTTGTCGGAGACGCAGTAGCTTAAGCGGATGTGGCCTTCGGTTCCGAAGCAGTTTCCGGGAACTAGGGCTACGTTGGCCTCTTTGATGGCTTTGATGCAGAAGTCTTCGCTGGTTAGGCCGAACTTTTTGATGCTTGGGAAAGTGTAGAAGGCTCCTGCGGGCTCTACTACGTCGAGGCCCATGGCGTCTAAGGCTGCGAGTACGCGTTCGCGACGGGCTCGGTAGACTTTGAGCATGGGGGTTGGGTCGACGGTCAGGGCTCGGGCTGCGGCGTCCATTTCGAAGGAGACGGCACTCGATACTAAGTATTGGTGGGCTTTTGCGATCTCGGAGATGACGGGAGTCGCTGCTGCGAGCCAGCCCAGGCGCCAGCCGGTCATGGCCCAGGGTTTGGAGAAGCTCTCGATGACTACCGTCTGTTCACGCAGCTCCGGGTGACGCTGGGCAAAGCGCTCGTAGCCATCCACATAAACCAGGCGGTTGTATACGTCGTCGCAGACCACGTAGATGCCCGCCTGCTCTGCCACGTGCGCCACGGCGTCGAGCGACGCCGCGTTGAGGATGCAACCCGTGGGATTGTTGGGCGAGCAGATGACGATGGCCTTGGTCGCCGGCGTCACGCAGGCACGAAGCGCCTCCTCATCAATCTGGAATTGCGCAGGCTCCGTATCCAAAAAGACCGCTTTGGCGTGATTGGCCACGACGATGCTCTCGTACAGGCCAAAGGCCGGCGTGGGGATGATGACCTCGTCGCCGGGGTTGAGCATAGCCATGAATGTTGCCGACAGGGCCTCGGTCGCGCCGTCGGTTAGGATGACCTCGTCGGCCGAAAACGTAAGGCCCGCGTCCCCCATGTAGGCAGATAACGCCTCACGCAGGGCGGGGCGACCGTTGTTGGGCGGATAGTGCGTGTCACCGCGGTCCAGTGCGGCGGTCACCTCGGCACTAATCACATCGGGCGTGGGAAAATCGGGCTCGCCAAGCGCAAGCGCGATGCACCCCGGGTGCTGGGCGGCGAGCGCGTTGATCCGGCGGATACCGGAGGGCTTGAGCGTGGCAAGCGAGGTATTCATGGGCAGTCGCATGGCGTTCCTTTCGTAAGGGTTGCACTAGGATAGCGCGGCGGGGCGCCGCCAGACGGTGTAACCTAAACGGAAACGAGCCGGAAAGGAGATGGCATGGAGACAATCACGCGTGGCGATGTACCAAAAACACTGCACACCATTGCGTATATCAGTATTCCCAATAGCGCCGATCTTGAGTTTTTGCTCTGGGACCTGCAGGATGCCATCGCCGCCAATGCTCAACTTTCCGGCACCGCACTCCCCCGCCCGGTCGACTTGAAGGCGGATGATGCCGACGGCGTTGCCGATGGCATCGTGCTGGCCATTGAAGATATGGCTGACGATGAGACGTTGACTGCTATCGAGCAGGCGCTTGAGCGCTTTGGCGGTACGGGAACGCGTGTCTATGCCGTGATCCGAGCCGCACGACAGGGCGCTGAACAGGCGCGTGGGACCGCCGTTCGTCTGCACAAGGTATGCGAGCGTCATGACCAATTGTGGTGTGGCGGCGTTGCCATCTGCGCCGGCAGCGGCATTGCGGCGCTTCGTCGCTCTCCGCGCATGGGCCTCTTGCGCCGACCTTTTTCGGAAGCGATGGATAAGCTTGTGGGCGCTGTGCGCATGGGCTGCTCCGTCGAGCATGCACAGCGACTTGGCGGCGGCAATGCCGCCAACGTCGGCACCGACGGCATGGTTTGCGCCGAGCCAGCCGTGCCCGCGCCGATCTGGCGAGGCGTTCTGAAACGTCTGGGCGCCCACGCTCAAACAAAAATCTAAATTAAATAACAGCCCAGTCAACGGCTTCGTGCCAACGCTCGACAAGCCGCTCCAAACGCCACGCCGCGTTGGCAGGACTCGTCGACGGCAGCACGATGGCGGGTAGCCCCGTCCGCTCTTGTAGATAGCGTTTGTAGAGTCGCCCTGCCGCACCGCCGTTACAGGCAACGACCTCGATCGGCGCGGCATCGGTAATGCGCTCGATATGTGCCGGCACAACGTTACGAATGCTCGCGTCGCTCGAGCCCTTAATGTCGCAGCTCTCGATCACATCCCACAGGGCCACGCCGCCGTTCAGCAGCATGGCCCGCTTGGCGGCAATGGAGGCATCGAGCGTCGCGGGCTCACCGCTTGCCAAAGGATCGCCCTCGTTGGGCGGCACAGGCATACCGAGGCACGTGGCCATCACACGCCAAAAGCGATTCTGAGGGTTGCCGTAATAATAGGCATTGGCGCGCGAAAGCACCGAGGGAAACGACCCGAGCACCAAAACGCGCGAGTGCTGGTCGAACACAGGCTCAAACCCATGCTCAATATGTTGATAGCCCTCGTCCGGCGCTGTCATGATCTAGGCCCTCAACAGATAGCGCACCTCGTAGGGCGCAAGCTCAAGGGTACCCGTCAGCTCGACCGTGGGCGCATCGTCGGCAAGCAGGTCGACGAAGGAGCCGTTGAGTTCGCCAGCGCCAAAGGCGTAAGGCTCACCCACGGCATTCACCGCCACGAGTACCGTCGCGCCGTCACAGGCGCGCTCGAACAGCAGCTGCTTGTTCTGGATCACCACGTTGCGATAGGCACCGTAGTTGAGAGCACGGGCAGCCGCGTCGTCGGCCGAGCGAAGGTGTGCGAGTTGCGTGATGAACGCCGTCAGCTCGTTGGGCGCAGGCTCATCGAGCGCAGGGCGCAGCGCCCAGTCGCCATCGGGGCCGCCCTTTTCGCCAGCAATTCCCCACTCGCTGCCATAGTAGACGCACGGGATGCCCGGCATGCCAAAGAGCATGCCGTAGGCGGGACGCAGACAGGACTTGTCGGTGAGGATGCTCGCCAGGCGCGGCACATCGTGGTTGTCGACAAACGACAGCAGATGTTTGCCGCGGTAGATGCACCAGGGGTCGCCGCCAAACTGACGGTGCAGCGAATGGGCGATCTCGAACATGTTGACCGAGTTAAAGCTGGAGTACAGGCCCTTGTAGCACTCGTAGTTGGTGCAGGAGTCGAGCATCTCGTCGTTGACGATTTGGCTGTAGTCGCCGTGGAGCGTCTCGCCGATCAGCACAAAGTCGGGCTTGAGCTCACGGGTAAAAGCGTGCAGGCGGCGCATAAAGTCGCGGTCGAGCATATAGGCAACGTCCAGGCGCAGGCCGTCGACGCCAAAGACCTCGGCCCAGCGGCGCACGGACTCGAGCAGGTAATCGACCACGGCGGGGTTTTGCAGGTTGAGCTTCACGAGCTCAAAATGGCCTTCCCAGCCCTCGTACCAAAAGCCGTCGCCGTAGCACGAGTCGCCATCAAAGCTGATGTGGAACCAGTCCTTGTAGGGCGAGTCCCACTTGCGCTCCTGCACATCGCGGAAGGCCCAAAAGCCACGGCCCACATGGTTGAAGACGGCGTCGAGCACCACGCGGATGCCGTGGGCATGCAGTGTCTCGCACACGGCGGCAAAGTCGGCATCCCCACCCAAGCGACGGTCGATGTGGCGCAGGCTGCGCGTGTCGTAGCCATGACTATCGGACTCGAGCGGCGGATTGATGAGCACAGCGCCAATACCGAGTTTTTGCAGGTAGTCGGCCCATTGGGCGATCTTCATGATGGGCGCGTCGGGGTTTGGCGCGGCGTTGACAGCCTGGGCGAGCTCATCCTCGGCAACGGGCGCGGCGTTTTCGCGTGGAGCTCCACAAAAGCCCAGCGGATAGATCTGATAGAACGTCGTCTCGTATGCCCACATAGCAACCTCCCGGTAAGCTCAACACAACGACATCCATTGTATGCCCGCCGTGCACCCCCCTCCCCCAAAATAAGTTGCGGTGAAATACGGACTGTTTACCAGGTTTACTGGGCTAAACAGTCCGTATTTCACCGCAACTGATGAGGGGACGTGATTAGGCGACGGGCTTGGTGCGGCGGATGGCTGGGAACAGTACGGTGATGGCGAGGATGACGCCCACGACGGCAATCGCCCCGCCCACGAAGCCGATCCAAGCGATACCGGGACCCGAAACCACGGCGCCGCCGATTGCGGTGCCCGTGCCGATACCCAGATTGAACAGGCCCGAGAAGATCGACATGGCGACAGCCGACGAATCCGCGGGCGTGTACTTGATGAGCTCGGCCTGAAACGCCACGTTAAAGGCCGTGGCGCAGCAACCCCATAGCGCGCACACAGCGAGAACCGCAGCGAGCGACGATGCGGCCGAACCCATGAGCAGCAGGGCCGCCGGCACGCCGGAGAGCGTGATAGCCAAGAACGGGAAGCGGTGCCCGTCGAACAGGCGGCCAAACAGCCAGCTGCCCACCAGACCGGAGCAGCCAAACGCCGTCAGCGTCATGGTGATGGCGCCCGCGTCGACGTGCGCGACCTGCGCCAGGAACGGCTCGATATAGCTGTAACCCGCGTAGTAGCCGGTCGCCATGAACACCGTGACCGCGTAGAGCGCGATAAGGAACGGGTTCTTGAGCAGCTCGGGCAGCTGCTTAACGGTAAAGCGCTCACCCGCCGGCATGGCCGGGAACACCGCTGCCTGGTACACCACCGCGGCGGCAGAAAAGGCCCCGACCACGGCAAACGTCATGCGCCAGCCCACGGCCAGGCCGATGGCGCGGCCGATCGGCAGGCCAAAGATCTGTGCGATGGACGAGCCCGTAGCGATCATGCTGATGGCAAGCGCCCCGTGACGGGTGTCGACCAGGCGCGAGGCCATAATCGAGGCGACCGACCAGAACACGGCATGTACGCAAGCGACCACCAGGCGTGCACAGACCAGGATGGGATATGTCGGTGCCACAGCGGACAGGAACTGACCCAGAGAAAACACGGCGAGCACGCCGAGCAGCATCCGCTTGAACTCAAAGCGCGAGGCAAACACCATGAGTGGCAGCGACAGCAGCATGACGCCCCAAGCATAGACCGAGATCATGATGCCTGCCTGGGCCTCGGTGAGCGAGAACGACGCGGCGATATCAGTCAGAAGGCCGATGGGCATAAACTCCGACGTGTTGAACACGAACGCGCAGCAGGCGAGCCCGATAAGCGGGAGCCACTGCCTGAGTGCGATACCACCTTGCTTTGTTTGAGCCATATAGGAAAACCTCTCCGATTATCTTGAGCGGTGGGCGATTATAGCAATGAGAAGTCTATAAAATACGCAACAAAAGAATTCTTGGAAAACGATCGTTAACAGACGGCGCGCCAATTCTGCTTAGAAAGCAAGGTACGCAGGAACTCAATGTCGAAAACGCGGCTTCATCTTCGGGCTATCGCGCCTGCTCGGATACGCACAAGGACACCCCCATGAGCACGTCAATTTCGAGCCAACTCGCAACCGCACAATGAACTAGCAAAAGCAGGATATAAGCAAACGCCCCATAATAAAGTCCCTCATGTACAAGCGCCGTCACTGAAAGTGCCGACGGCAGCGCCGCACTCGAAACTACCCATCCGACAAGAACCTGGATAGCGCAACTTGCAACCAGGTTCCATGCCACTAGCATCGTTGCGGGACGCGCGATTTCTCTGCAGGAGGAACGAAGCACCGTAACCGAACGCATGATGTAGCGTGGTGCAAACCGAATGCCTCGTAGTCCCCTCTGCTCCACGCCCGCATCTTCAATTAACACGAATACGAACGACGCGGAAAGAAGCGTCACGATTACTGCCACCACAAGCGAGCACAACACCCCGAGCTGACTGCTCGCAAGCGAGGCAAAGACTACAATTGCCGATAAAATCAAGTGAACCAAATAAAGTAGTAGCGCCCCAGAAATCTGGAGGGGAACCGTCGAGGCCAAGAGATAAACCGGAGGGGTTCGAGCAGGTTGCACCGTCTCTTTGGACCGGTCGACGGCAAATAATGAAAAAGCCACATTCGATAGAAGCAGGTTTAAAAAGGCCGCGACCACAGTGCAAATAAGCGTAATGGACGGATTGATATAGGCGAGCTCAGTTGCAACGTTTGATACACCAAGTTGAAGCGCGCTCATAACAAACAAGGGGATATATAACGCCATCGTGCAGCCACTCCGGCATCCCTTCGCCCGATCGCCCGATTCCAGAAAGACATTGAAGTTCTCTCGCAAGTTCACTCTATACCCGTTTTCTTACTAGGCAGGGCGAACGGGCGCCAATATAAACGCCGGTCCGCCCATCCATAATTATTAGTTTTAACGTCCAGACTAGTCTGTCCAGCCGTCGATGTAGTCGCGGTTAAGCTCAAAGTACTGCGCGGCGATATCTTTCGCCAAGGAGTACGAATTAACGAGCGGGTGCATCGCGAGGCTCTCGACAATGTCGCGCTTCGATCGGTTAACGATGCCACGCGCCACGGTGCGCTCGTAGTACTTGACGCGACGAATCAATTCGAGGTTTCCCGCGGGCACAGAATCGGCTTCGACGCGATGCGGCACACAACCATCGGTGGAGATATCGCACGTTGACTCAATGACATCTGTATCGAGAAGGCCGGGGATGGCGCCATTGTTGGGGGTGCACAGGATCATCTGCTGCGTCTTGCCAGAGCGAGCAATATCCATGAAACGGAGCGCGACACCCGCGTATCCACCAGCATCTTTGCCGTACACGTCAAACGTCCACGGCTTGTCGCGATGAATACCCGTCTCGGCCGCCATGTAGTTGTTTTCGCGCATCCCGTACCACTTCTCAAAGCACGCGAGGCCTTTTTCGAAGTCGTTCTCGATATCGATAGATGCAAGCTCGCTCGTCATTTCTCGATTAATTTCTTCGATTAGTTCGCCGCGCGTCTGGGGCGAAGAGAGAACGTTGGCAACGGCGCGCTCGCGATAGTAGAAATAGTATAGGTACTCATTTGGCACGCATCCGCGATTTAGGACGAGGTCCTTCTCGAAGAACCTAAGATCTGTATGAGCATATGCCCCGTCGTCGTGGATCAAGTCGGGCATGATGTCCTCGCCGTCAACCGTCACATTGCGGAAGAACGAGAGGTGGTTGAGTCCATAGCACTCGCCCTGAACCGATGCGGGATCAACGCCTTTATACTCGGCAAACTGATGCAACATGCCCGAGGGGGCATCGCAAATGCCATAAGTAAAATCATAGCCCATATCGCGTAGGGCCTGAGATACGACGCCAGCGGGATTAGTAAAGTTAAACACCTTGACGTCCGGCTTTGCGTACTTCTTGATTAACTCGCAATACGAAGCAAGCGCAGGGACGGAGCGCATGGCAAAAGACACGCCGGCTGCGCCAGTCGTCTCTTGGCCAAGAACCCCATGCGAAAGAGCAATGCGCTCATCGCGAACGCGCATATGGTCCCCACCGACGCGAATCGTCGTGATCACGTAATCGGCGTCCTTAACGGCCTCGACTGCATCGCCCGTCAGTGAAAAATTAAGCGTGGGGCAAAGCATGCCCGAGACATGGGCGGCAAGGCCACCGTAGATGCGCAGCTTCTCGGGATCATTGTCCATAAACACAAGTTCGTCGATTCCAAGCGATGACGCCTGCTGGGCTATGCTCTTAGCCAAGAACATGGAGCGGACGCCACCGCCACCTATGACCGTAAGTTTCATATCGAAACCCCCAATTAGCACATTCAATATTGCATGGTTCGCCTGTGTTTGGATATTGTATCCAGCATGGAGGGCCGCTTCCCGCCCCGGCTGCAAGGCGGGAAAGGAATTCCCCAAGGAGTTATTATTTACGCAACGGAAGCGGTCACACGCGTCCGGCGGGAAGGGAGCACGATGGTTGATAAAAAGCAGATTTCCAAGCTCTACTCAGCCGCAAAGCTATCCGAAACCGAGCAAAGCGTACTCGAATACCTACTCAACAATATCGACACCCTCGATGATATTGGCATAAAACCCGTCGCCATGGCATGCTTTACCAGCATGACGACAGTCATCAGGCTTTCGAAAAAGCTCGGCTACCGTGGCTATCGCGAAATGATGTACGATCTCAAGCACCTTCAGCATGTCTCCCGCGAAATGAATCAATCACTCAAAGACAGTAGCGTCCACTTCGTATGCCACACCGGAGATGTAGACGTATTCATCGCCGCCCTGCATCGCAACAGAATGATCGGAGTAAACGGAGAGGGTTTCTCACGCATCGTTGCGCAGTACATGGCGACTAAGCTCGTTGGACTTGGCTTTTTGGCCGTCATACAGGATTTCCTAGAAACCGATCAGTTTGTCGAATCCAACCGAAATACGCTCAGCTGCATGATGCTCATATCCAAATCGGGCCAGACAGAAGCCATCCTGGAAACCGCAAGGGCATGCCACGACGCGGGCATTACAACCCTCGCGTTTACCGGCAACGAAGACAGCGAGCTCGCCAAGACGGCAGACGCGATCTTTACGATACATGACGATCACCCAATGGATCTTAAGAACGTTAAGCCTAACTGCTTTACCGGAAGTTGTATTCTCGCATTCGAAGAACTATTGAGTATCTGCCTTGACAATCTAAAACAAGAAGGCTTGGCCCCCTAAATCATGCGATAGGAAGCCAAGCCCTGGAATTGCGCTATGCAATTGAAAGCCACTTGCGCGTTTTACTCGTCACCGAGAACTTCGTGCACCTCAGAAGCGACTTCGCCGACACGAGGACCGTAAATGACCTGGATTGCCTTGTCGCTCAGGCGGATAACGCCCATAGCTTCAAGATTCTTGGTGAACACCTCGTCGTCTGCAACCTTAGAACCATCCTTGACAATCATGCGAAGACGTGAGATGCAGTTGTCAAGATCATCAATGTTGTCAGCCCCACCAAGCGCTTCGACAATGCCAACAGCAAGCGCGCTGTCCTTGGCCGCACGGCCCTGGACTGCCTTCTCGGGAGTGCTATCAGACTCGCCCTTTGCCTCAGCGGCCTTTGCCTCGAACTCGGCTCTGCTGTTGATCAACTCAATATCGTCACCATCGTCTCGACCGGGCGTCTTGATATCGAACTTAGTAATAAAGAACCGGAAGAGGAAGAAGGCTGCCAGGAAAAAGGCGGGGAGCAGAATAAGGTACGGAAGCAGATTAAGCTTCTCGGGGCGGAATAAGAATGGGATCAGGTCCTTGATATTTCCCTGGTACACCGAAACGCCCATTGCCTCCGAGAGAACTTCACCCAGTCCGGAAAGCGGAGCGTAAACGCCAAAGTAGAGCCAGGGGGCGGCGAACAGGAACGTAAAGAGAATAGGCTCCGTAACGCCAAAGAAAACAGTCGAAATCACTGTGGGGATTAAAAGACCAGCAACCTTCTTGCGGTTCTGGGGCTTGGCACAAGACCACATAGCAAGGGCGATGCCCGGGAACAACGCGTAATCGTTAATGCCATAGCCAGCCATGAAGGCCCTAACCAAGAGCTTGTCACTGCTGGGAGAAGCGAGCTGTGCAAGCTGAATGGCGCTATTGCCCACCACGCGCGTTCCATCGACGACCATGGAGCCGCCAAGCTCAGTCCAATACATGGGCGTCTCGAGCAGCGGATGCAAGCCAAACGGCACAAGGCTCTCGAGCACCCAGCGATAGACAAACGTACCGACCAGACCGGAGCCTTTCACGAACGTCGCAATACCCGAGAAGCATCCACCGATGACGGGCCAGACGAAGTACATGATGCCGCCCAGGATGCCACCGGCGACCAGCGATACAATGGGGACCGTTCGACTGCCCGCAAAAAACGCCAGCGCCGTTGGAAGCTTGGTCTTGTAAAAACGGCCGGTGATCCAGGCGACCAGGCAGCCCACGATAATGCCGCCAAAGACACCAGAGCTGTAGCCAAAAAAGCCAAGCGAGGTAGTGTAGAGTGCGGACTGCTCACTCGCCTGAATGGACGTAAGGCCGACCTTCTGAAGAGCTTCCACCGTTGTATTGTCGGCAGCCAAGCCAGCTGCTCCAAGCAGAATCTCAACCGTCTTGAGCATGGTGAGATAGCAGACAAGGGCAGAAAAGGCAGCCCAGCCCTTCTCTTTGCGAGACAAGGAGAAGGCGCAGCCGACGGCAAACAAAACACCGAGGTTTCCAATGATTACCTCGCCGAGACCCTTAAATACCGAGAAGAACGTAAAGAGCGGCGAAGCGGCATACCAGTCCCAATTAACGCCAAGGGACACAAGGGTCAGTTCGGTCGTAAAAACGCTACCGATACCCAAAAAGAGACCGGAAATGGCAATGAGCGTAATCGGAACGAGCATTGCCTTTCCGAACGATTGGAATTTTTCTTTCATCAATTCCCTCCTCAATGAGCCTCTATAAACGACTATTGCGGCCCACGTCCCCACACAGGCGAAACGGAAGACATGTTCGGCAATAGACACAAAGTGATTGTAGAAAGGGGCACACAAAATGCGCATCGGCATCGCGTAATGCGGTTAAATCGACCGACGATTGCAAGTATTTACGAATCCGTAAACGGCAGCAAATAGGCAGCGAACGGCAATCTGCAGCGTAGGACAGTCCCCGCAGTTCAACAATTGTCGGTATTTTTACTCATATTTATTGAATTCTTGCTCGCCCAAAAGTGCGGAGCATCAACGCGCCCTTAAGCCAACCCCAGCAATATGCCCGCCGAATGCACGACAAACGCCACGATCCAGGCGACTGTCACCTGAAACGCGAACACGGCAACGGCGTAGCGCCCACCCAGCTCACTCTTAACGGCACCGATAGCGGCCACGCAGGGCGGATACAGCAGCGTGAAGACCAAAAACACGTAGGCGGTAAACGGCGAAAACATGGTCGACAGCGCCACGGGAGAGGTTGCGCCCAAAAGCACCGTGAGCGTCGAGATGACGCTCTCCTTGGCAATGAGTCCGGTGACGAGCGCCGTCGAGGCGCGCCAGTCGCCAAAGCCGAGCGGGGCCAACACCGGCGCGATGACGCTACCCAGACCGGCAAGCAGGCTTTGCGACTGGTCGGCGACCACGTTAAAGCGGATATCGAACGTCTGCAGGAACCAGATGACCACCGTAGCGGCAAAGATAATGGTAAAGGCCTTGGTAATAAAGTCCCTGGCCTTATCCCATGCCAGCATCACCGTCGTCTTGACGCTCGGCAGGCGGTAATTGGGGAGCTCCATGATAAACGGCACCGGGTCGCCCTTAAATGCCGTGCGGTTGAGCACCAAAGCCGCGATGCAGCCGACCACGATACCGATCAGATAGAGCGAGACCATGGCGGGAACCGTCGCCTGCGGGAAGAATGCTCCGCACAGCAAGCCGTAAACCGGCAACTTGGCTGAGCAGCTCATAAACGGCGTGAGCATGACCGTCATCTTGCGGTCGTGCTCGGATGGGAGCGTACGGGTCGACATGATAGCCGGCACGGTGCAGCCAAAACCGACGAGCATGGGCACGAAGCTGCGGCCCGACAGGCCAAAGCGACGCAACACCTTATCCATGACAAAGGCCACGCGCGCCATGTAGCCGGAGTCTTCCAAGATGGAGAGGAACAAGAAGAGCACGACGATAATCGGCAGGAAGGTCAGCACGCTGCCCACACCCGTAAGCACGCCGTCGACAGCCAGCGAGCGCACCACGTCGTTGGTACCGAACACCTTGAGGCCCGCATCGGCCGAGGCGATGATGGCAGCGATACCGTCCTCCATGAGTCCCTGCAACGCCGCGCCGATCACGCCAAACGTCAGCCAAAAGACGAGGCCCATGATCACCAGAAACGCCGGAATGGCTGTGTAACGACCTGTCAGGATGCGGTCAATCTTGACGGAGCGCACGTGCTCGCGGCTCTCGTGCGGCTTGACGACGCAACGCCCGCACACGTCGCCGATAAAGCTAAAACGCATATCGGCCAGCGCAGACAGGCGGTCGGTGCCGGCCTCGCCCTCCATCTGGGTGATGATGTGCTCGATAGCGTCGAGCTCGTTGCGATCCAGGTGAAGCGCCTCGGTTACCAGCTCATCGCCCTCGACCAGCTTGGTCGCCGCAAAGCGCACCGGAATGTGCGCCGTCACGGCATGGTCCTCGATCAGGTTAGCAATACCGTGGATGCAGCGATGCAGCGCACCGCCGTCCGGGCCGTCGGGCGCACAAAAGTCCAGGCGACCAGGGCGCTCGCGGAACCGTGCCACGTGCAGGGCGTGGTCCACCAACTCGCCGATGCCCTCGTTGCGGGCAGCGCTAATGGGAACAACGGGCACGCCCAACAGGCTCTCGAGCAAGTTGACGTCTACGGCGCCGCCGTTGGCGGTCACCTCGTCCATCATGTTGAGCGCGATGACCATGGGGCGGTCGAGCTCCATGAGCTGCAGTGTCAAGTACAGGTTACGCTCGATGTTGGTAGCGTCAATGATGTCGATGATGGCGTCCGGGCGCTCGTCGAGGATGAACTGACGGCTCACGACCTCTTCGCCTGTGTACGGCGACAGGGAGTAAATGCCAGGCAGGTCGGTAACGCTCGCCTCGGGATGGTTACGGATGGTGCCATCTTTGCGGTCGACCGTCACGCCGGGAAAGTTACCGACGTGCTGGTTGGAGCCCGTCAGCTGGTTGAATAACGTGGTCTTGCCGCAGTTTTGGTTGCCGGCGAGGGCAAAGTGCAGCGGCGCGCCCTCGGGCACGGCCGTCTTTGCCGCACGGGGCGAATACGTCCCCTCGCCCAGGGCCGGATGCTCCGTCGTGCCGATTGCGGCGTTAGCGCGCGGACCTGTATCGGTGTCGTGAATACCCACGAGCTCGATGCGAGCGGCATCGTCCTTACGCAGTGTCAACTCGTAGCCACGCAGGCGGATCTCGAGCGGGTCACCCATGGGGGCGTACTTCATCATGGTGACTTCGGTGCCCGGCGTTAGGCCCATGTCCAAAATATGCTGTCGGAGTGCCTGGTCGTCCGATGCCACCGATGCGACAACGGCGTCCTTTCCAATCTCGAGCGTATCGAGCTTCACGTCCGTGTTCCTCCCCCGGCGCCCACAGGGCGTTGCATTTATGTTCACCTTGGCTAACCGTTTGCCACGGCTAACCAATTTTAACCATGCATGATAGCGCGAACATGCAACGATGTTCAATCAACAGATCGGTGCAAGGGGAATTCTGGGCCATTGCTTCCCAGACGGGCCTGTAGCGGAAACCGAATCCCACTCCGGAACACCTAAACGGGATGGGCTTTCCAGTTGAGGCATCTAGCGGAAACTGCAGCCCGGAATCTGTTCTCGAAACGGGACGCGGTTTCCCCGAGGACCGAAACAGCCGCCCGCCCCTCGACAAAATGATCCGTTCCCTCCGTCGCATGCGGAACATCCAAGGAGTGTCCCAGGGTGCCGGCACAATAGGAACGTCCCCAGCTGCCGGCAGCATTTCGCCGCAACAGCAAAAGCCCGCGCTGGCAACAAATGTCACCTGCGCGGGCTTGGCGGGCGCTCACAAAGGCACGTTACAGAGGCCCACGTCAGTTATGGATTACCGAACGGCACCGGCACGCGATGCCTCCGTCGGCTTACCAAGCGATGAAGCTTGCCGCAGTCTTAGACTATCGGCGCAATGCCGGCAAAGTGCAGATACAGCGAAATGATTGCCACGACAATGACCACCGCTGCGATCAGCTTGTCGTGCAGATGCGGAAGCACCGGTTTACCGCGGCCTCGCTCGCCCAGCATATAAACGGGAATGGCCGGAGCAAAAAGAATCGTCGTGATCATAACGCCCTGAAGACCCGTCGACCACACCAGGAACAATGTGTAGACGAAGCCGAGCGTACCGAAGAAGCGGGCTTTGCCGACGCTGGGCGCATGCGGCCCGTCCAGATACTCGTTCTTCCAGCCAATCACCATGTAATAGGCAGCCGAGCAGACATACGGAACCAGAATCGTGTTGACTGCGCAGCTATAGAAGAACTGGTAGGTGCTCGCCGCCACATACGACACGATCAAGAAGAGCTGCGTGATGCCGGAGCTCACGAGAACCGTTACCACCGGGGCGTCGTGCTTGTTCGTCTTGGCAAACGCCAGAGGGAAGGATCCCTGGCGCGCTGCCTCGAACGGCGTCTCGGACGCAATGATGACATAGCCCAGCAGCGCGCCGACTAACGAAAGGATAACGCCAAGGTTTACGATGGCAGCACCAACCGGACCGATTGCGCACTCGAGAATTCCCGCCATGGAGGGCGTTGCAAGCTGTGCCATCTCCTCGCGCGGCATAATGCCGAGCGACAGCATCGAGATGATCAGATACAGCGTGAATACAGCCGCAAATCCGAGCGCCGTCGAGCGGCCGACGTCACGCACGTACTTTGCACGGCCCGAGATAACGACAGCGCCCTCGATGCCCGTGAAGACCCAGACAAGGGCAATCATGGTCGAGACAACCTGCTCGCCAAAGCCAGGACCAGCCGGCTCTCCCCAGAAGTTGTCCATAAAGATATCGACGTTGAACTTACCCAGGAGCACGATGCTCAGCACAAAGAGCCCCAGCGGCACCAGCTTCGCCAACGTGACGATCGTGTTAATGCCCGCAGCCTCCTTAACGCCACGAAGCACAAGGGCGGTAAGGAACCACAAAAACACGCTGGCGCAGACGATAGAAAGCAGGTTGTTACCCGCGCCAAACGCAGGGAAGAAATAGCCCAGCGCGCTAAACAGCAAGAGCGCAAAGCTCACGTTGGAAAGACATGCGCTGATCCAGTAGCCCCAAGCGGAGTTGAATCCAATGTAATCGCCAAAACCGGCCGCAGCGTATGCATAGATGCCGCCGGTCAGGTCGGGACGGGCCTGAGACAAACCGTTGAACACCATCATCAGCGCAAAGACGCCAATAAAGCAAATTCCCCACGAGACGATAACCGCACCGGTATTTGCCCCGCCTGCTGCCATATCGCCGGCAAGCGAAAAGATGCCGCCACAAATACTGGCGGTAATGACCATCATGGTCAGACGAAAGAGATCGAGGCCATTAGGGTCGATAATCTCTTCATTTTGAGCTTTAGAGGCCATTGTATGTGCACCCCCTTCATCATGTGATCGAACGAAAGATGGCCCGGACGTCCCGAATCGGGTGCCGGGCCATCGGTCAAGCGATCATCAGACTGTTACAGCTATCGCGTTAGAAGCGCAGCGACAGGCAAGAAAGGCCGCCGTCGACCTTGCGGTACTCGGAGGTGTCAACGACGAGTGTCTTGTAGCCCAGATCCTGCACGGCCTTGAGCACAGTCGGATAGCCCTCGGCAACGATGACCGTACCGTTGACCCAGATGCAGTTGGCGCCGTACGCCTCGTCCTCGGGCACGACGATCTTGTTGTACTGGGCAAAGTCGGGCTTATCGATGAACTCGCCAGAGACGAGCATGTTGTTGTCCTCGATGTAGTTAACGCCCGTCTTGAGGTGCAGGACCTCCTCCAGCGGAACCTCAGAACCCTCGAGGCCCCAGCCCTCGAGAATCTCACAGAACTGGCGGATGCCCTCTTCGTTGGTACGAGCGGAGCGACCGACGTAGAAATGGTCACCGACCATCATGACGTCGCCGCCGTCGAGCGTGCCCGGAGAAACGATGTGCTTGACATGCTCGTCGTCAAAGAAGCGACGGACGGCCGGCTCGATCTCGTCCTTCTCGCCGTTGCGGCTATCGGCGCCAGGGTTGGTAATGATGGCGCCGCAGCGAGTGATAACAGCCGGATCTTCAACGAAGCAGCTGTCGGGATACTGCTCGAGTGCCGGCAGCACCGACACGTCAACGCCACACTGCTCGAGCGCATGCTCGTAATCGTAGTGCTCCTCGATGGCGCGCTCGTAGATGGGCTGGCCAAGCTCGGGGGCACTCGTGATGCCATTGCTCAGGGACTTGCCGGGGCGGCGGATGATGACGTGGCTGAACTTGGTCATGATGATCCTCCTTGGATCTCTTAGCAGAGAGCGGGACTTCTTCGCGCCCGCCTTCCTTTCGATGGCTTTATCTTAGGGCGGTTTTCCTGTTTTGTATATTGTATACAATCCTGAACGGTAGGTATTCTTCGGTAAGCGTATTCTTACGTATCGGCGCAAAGTAGCATGATTTAGCTGGTCGTTCTATAATTCAACTGAGCTATTCAAGTGAAACGTATTTGCTTTTAGAAATATACCGTTAAGGAACATAGGCTCATGGAAACGCTCAGAAGGCCCCTGAAAGACCACGTATACGACTACATTTCGAGCCGTATTGACGCCGGCGAGCTTTCGGCCGGCGACCGGCTGAGCGAGCAAGCGATCTGCGACGCCATGGGCGTGTCGCGCACGCCGGTCCGCGAAGCGCTCATCCAGCTCGCAAGCGACGGTTATCTGGACAATCTCCCCCGCCGCGGATTCCGCGTCCGTGGGTTCGATCAGCAAAACGCCGTTGAAGTCTTTGAGATTATGGGGCCGCTCGACGGGCAGGCCGCATATCTCGCCTGTCCGAACCTAACCGACGATGACATTACGCAGCTTAAATTTCTCGTCGGCTCCATGGACCTCGCGATTCAAGGCGGTCTCATCCGAAAGTACGACGACATTCAGCGAGACTTTCATCTAACGTACTTCAACCGCTGCGGCAACGACCGTCTGCGCGATATGATCTCGCAGCTCGAGCGCTGCTTTATCAAGCGCGATTACGAGACTGTCGACCAGGAGACGGCGTGCAAACTGCTCAATAAAGCCAACAGCGAACATGCTCATATTCTTGAGTTGTTCGAAGCACGAGATGCGACGGGCGTGCGCGACTACGTTCGTGATGTCCATTGGAACACAGAAAACGCCCAGTTCACCGTCTGGTAGGAAACGATGCCCTTGCGGAAAGCGTGTCCCGTTATTCCCGCTCGAAACGGGTCGCAGTTTCCCAACGGGGCCCCTCGGGGAAACTGCGACCCAGAATTTGAGCTCGAAACGGGATGTGGTTTCCAAATCGAGGCCCTATGGGAAACCGTGTCCCACCTTGAAGGGCGAGACTGGGATGCAGTTTCCGGACGGGACATCAAAAACAAAGTTGCGGTGGAATAGTTCCTGGATGGGCTGGTTGATGCCCCAGATCGGAACTATTTCACCGCAAGTTATTGAAGGGCTGGGGTGCCCGTCCTCTTACAGATGGCGCTCCAGGAAGCGGAAGGCTAGGCGAATCCAGGGGCGGACCGCCACCTGCTTGTCCTCGTTGTCGACCGCGGTGTTGGCGTTGCCGAGCGAAAGGCCGTGACCACCCTGGTCGAAGACGTGCATCTCGCATGCAACGCCCTCCTCGGCCATGCGCTGCGCAAACGGGTAGACCTGCGCGATCGGTGCCGTCTTGTCGTCGGACACGCCCCACACAAAGGTCGGTGGCATCTGACGCGAAACATGCGTGGTGGGGCAGATGTCGGCCAGATGCTCGTCAGTTGCCTCGCCGCCCGTCACCATCGACAGGTAGTCGTTGAGCAGATCGCGCCCCGTCTTGCCGCCCGTCTTGGGCACACGCAAGTCAATGCGCGGATCGCGCGTCTGCATGTCACGCACATAGGCAAAGTCGAGCAATGGATAACCCAGCACCACGGCATCGGGACGAATGTCGTCCGGACGCGCCCCGGCAAGTGCCGCGAAGGGGCCAGTCTTCCACTGTGTTGCCAGCGAGGCGCAAATCATGCCGCCAGCAGAAAAGCCCACGACGCACACACACTTGGGGTCGACATGCCACTCGTCGGCATTCGCGCGCACCGTGGCGACCATCTTGGCAAGATCTGCCTGGGGGTGCGGAAAGCTCACGTCACCCGTAGAACTCGTGACATAGTTGAGCACAAAGGCCTGGTAGCCGCGGTCCAAAAATGCAAACGCCACCGGGTCCTGCTCGTGCGGAGCGATATGCGTAAACCCGCCTCCGCCGCAGATGATCACCGCGGGGCGGCGGCCATTCGGTTTATCGGGCAGCGGCTCGGCACCCAGATACGTAAAGGTCGCCGGATAATCCTCGGTCGGCTCCTCGCCCCACAGCGCATGGTTCTCGACAATCATATGTGCTCCCTTCGCGCAAATTATGCGCCCTTGTTTTTCGCCTTCAAGCGTACCCCACTTGAACCCGTGGCGCAGAAACACTCCGGCAATAAGTTTCCCTTCAACTGATATATCACATAATCCCAGCTCAGAGGTATCGCTGAGCAGCGTAGAATAGGGGGCGTTGACCAAGCCGCGAAACACATATGAAACGTTTCCGGCAAACCAAACGCGCGATATGCGCCTATTTAAGTTGGAGGCAACTATGGGTCTGCTCGATTCGCTTAAGTCCACCTTCACCTCGACCGGCGAGGCGTCCGTTCCGCCCGCAGCAAGCTTCGCCACCCGCGAAGGCGTCATCTATGCCCCCGTCAACGGCGTGCTCGTCAACCTGGACGAGGTTCCCGACGAGACGATCGCCTCGGGCATGCTTGGCCAGGGCTATGGCATCGAGCCCATTACCGGCACCATCTATGCGCCCGCCAACGGCCGCATCGGCGCCACCACTGTCACCAACCACTCCATTGGCATGATCACCGAGGACGGTCTTCGCGTGTTTATCCATGTCGGCCTGGGCACCGTGGAAATGAACGGCAAGGGTTTTGCCCGCTTTGTCGAGATGGGCGATGTGGTCAAGGCAGGCCAGCCGCTCATCAGCTTCGATCGCGAGGCCATTAAGGCCGCTGGTCACGAGGACATCGTGACCGTCATCGTCTCCGAGCTCGATCGTCTTAAGAGCATCGACCATGTCGGCGAGTCTGGAACGCTTATCGGCGGCAACCCGCTCGTCAAGCTTGGCGACCCGCTGCTGGTTGCCAAGACCAAGTAGCTAGGCCCCGCGCCACACAGCCAAAAGGCACCTCGTCAAGCGCCCGCGACCATTTGGCCGCGGGCGCTTTTCGTTTGAAAAACCATCCCGCCAATGCCTTATCTGTATAGCCCAAATGAGCCGAGCTGCTAGAATATCGAACTGTATGGATAACTATCATTCAACCGTTATGGGAGGATACGTGAACCGCACCAAAATCGCGCAGCTCTATGCCGATGCCGAGTCGCTCGGCGGCCAGACCGTCACCGTCGCCGGCTGGGTCAAGTCCGTCCGCGACATGAAGAACTTTGGCTTCGTTACGCTCAACGACGGCAGCTGCTTCCGCGACCTGCAGGTCGTCATGAACCGCGAGGCACTCGACAACTACGACGAGATCGCCCATCAAAACGTCTCGGCCGCACTCATTTGCACCGGCACCGTTAAGCTGACACCCGATGCGCCCCAGCCTTTCGAGCTTTCTGCCACCTCCATCGAGGTCGAGGGCACGAGCGCCCCGGATTACCCGCTGCAGAAGAAGCGCGCAACCGTCGAGTTCCTGCGCACCCAGCAGCACCTGCGCCCGCGCACCAACCTGTTCCGCGCCGTGTTCCGCATCCGCTCTGTCGCGGCTGCCGCCATCCACCGCTTCTTCCAGGAGCAGGGCTTTGTCTACGTCAACACCCCCATCATCACCACGAGTGACTGCGAGGGCGCCGGCGAGATGTTCCGCGTGACCACGCTCGACCCCAAAAATCCGCCCCTCACCGAGTCCGGCGAGGTCGACTGGAGCCAGGACTTCTTTGGCAAGCATGCAAGCCTCACCGTGTCCGGCCAGCTCAATGCCGAGAACTTTGCCATGGCCTTTGGCGACGTATACACCTTTGGTCCCACCTTCCGTGCCGAGAACTCCAACACCACGCGCCACGCCGCCGAGTTTTGGATGATCGAGCCCGAGATGGCCTTTGCCGACCTTAACGACTACATGGATAACGCCGAGGCCATGCTCAAGTACGTCCTTAAGGACGTCATGGCAACCTGCCCCGACGAGCTCAATATGCTCAACAAGTTTGTGGACAAGGGTCTGCTCGAGCGCCTGGACCATGTCGCCAACTCCGACTTTGCCCGCGTTACCTACACCGAAGCCGTCGAGATCCTGGAGCAGGCAGTCGCTGCCGGCCACCAGTTTGATTACCCCGTCAGCTGGGGCATCGACCTGCAGACCGAGCACGAGCGCTTCCTGACGGAGGAGCACTTTAAGCGCCCGACCTTCGTGACCGACTACCCGGCCGAGATCAAGGCGTTCTACATGCGCATGAACGAGGACGGCAAGACCGTCGCCGCCGCCGACTGCCTGGTTCCCGGTATCGGCGAGATTATCGGCGGCTCCCAGCGCGAGGAGCGCCTGGATCTGCTCGAGGCCCGCATCAAGGACCTGGGCATGAATCCCGAGCAGTACAAGTACTACCTTGACCTGCGCCGCTACGGTTCCTGCAAGCACGCCGGCTACGGTCTGGGCTTCGAGCGCTTGGTCATGTATCTGACCGGCGTGGGCAACATCCGCGACGTCCTGCCGCACCCGCGCACCGTGGGCAACGCCGACTTCTAATCGTCGGACGCTAGCTCGCGTCGCCACACGCCAACGCTCATCGCATAAGCGCTTCTCGACATCGGTCGAGAGGCGCTTTTTTCAACAGCATCCGTCAAGCTTTTGGCAAGTTTTTGGTCAGTTGAGCAGGGCTGTTGAAAACTCGACCCGCCGTTTGCCGACGACTACCGACCGCCCAGAGCGCCCTGCGCCCCTGGGAAAGCCCCACGTCCTAGGCTCCATACCGTCGCCACCCAAAACGGAAAGGACGTGGGCACCATGACCGAAGCCGCTGTTGAAACCTACGACACCACGACTAGAGGCGCCGCCTCGATGGCAGCCTATCGCGCCGTTCGCATCCTGCAACTATTAAGCGAAAACACCGGCGAGGACAAGGCCATGCTTTCCGATGAGTTGATCCGGTGCCTCGCCCATCCCGACGACCCCGCCCGCATGCCCATCTCGGCGGCGCGGCGCAGCATCTACACCGCCATCTCCGCGCTTCGCTATGCCGGATACGAAATTGAGTACAAACGCGGCGTGGGCTACAAACTTCTTACCCGCCCGCTCACCGATGAAGAGATCATCCGGCTCCACGGTATGGTCATGCGCAACCGCTCCACGCCTATCGCTATCCGCAAGAGCATGGCGCAGCACTTAGTTGCCATGGCGAGCGCCGACGTTCGCGGCTACCTCGATACACCCGAACCCGCTCCAAGCGCAGGCAGCAAGGCTACCAAGGCAACACGCACGCCCATCAAGCGCATCGACACGTGCGAGCTCGTCGAGCAGGCCATCGACCACGGAACCACGGTGAGTTTTGATATTTCGAGCGTCACGACGCGTGGCGAAACCGAAGCAGCACGGATGACACTCCGTCCCTTTGCCATCAGGCAGCGCGATGGCATCTCGTATCTGCTGGGAACGGTCTACGACGCCCGAGGCACCGACGATACGCTGCGCACCGTCGAGATCGCCCGTATGAGAAACGTCAGCACACGCCTGCTCGACGGCAAGAAGCTCTTCGCCGCCCTGGACGAGGAGGACGACGCCTCCTCCGCCGCATAAGGCCCTCCGCCGCCCATTCGACTACCCGTACCGCCCATCCGATTCTGTATTAAAAAACCCGCCAGACTGTTGTAAAAATGGACATCAGCGCTACTATAGTTCCACTTGCACTTTGTCCCAGTGCAGTGTTTCCAGCCATTTTTATACTGGGGGTAATGATATGAAGGACATCACCATCAGCCGCAGGAGCCTTCTGGTCTCCGCCGGCCTGCTCGCGCTCGCCCCGCTCGCCGGATGCGGCGGCAACTCTGGTTCCGGCTCTGCTGCCGCCGGTTCCGACTACACCATCGGCGTTCTGCAGCTCACCGAGCACTCCGCACTCGATGCCGCCAACGACGGCTTTGTCAAGGCCATCAAGGAGAGCGACCTTAAGGTCAAGATCGACCAGAAGAACGCCCAGAACGACCAGTCCACGTGTAAGTCCATCGCCGACAAGTTTGTGGGCGATGGCGTCGACCTGATTTATGCCATCGCCACACCCGCCGCGCAGGCTGCCGCCGGCGCCACGGCCGATATCCCCATCGTGGGCTGTGCCATCACCGACTACGCCGCCTCCGGCCTGGTACAGGACAACGACAAACCGGGCACCAACGTCACCGGCGCCTCCGACCTCACCCCGGTCGCCGAGCAGCTCGAGATGATGCAGAAGGTCCTGCCCGACGTAAAGAAGGTCGGCCTGCTCTACTGCACCGCCGAGTCCAACTCCGACGTCCAGATCAAGGCCGCCAAGAAGGAGCTCGACAAGCTGGGCCTCGAGTACACTGACTTCACCGTCTCGAGCTCCAACGAGATCCAGTCCGTCGTCGAGTCCGCCGTGGGCAAGGTCGACGCGCTCTACTCCCCCACCGACAACACCATCGCCGCGGGCGCTTCGCAGGTCGGTCAGGTCTGCAAGGAGAACAAGCTCCCCTTCGTGACTGGCGAGGAGGGCATGTGCAAGGCCGGCGGTCTGTTCACCCTCTCCATCAACTATGAGGACCTGGGCTACGCCGCGGGCGAGATGGCCGTTAAGATCCTGAAAGGCGAGGCCAAGCCCGAAGACATGCCGATCAAGCACCTCTCGAGCAAGGACCTGGTCGTCGTCAAGAACGACGAGATGGCCGAGGCTCTGGGCATCGACCTTTCCGCTCTGGACGCGTAATGCCATA
The DNA here is from genome assembly GCA_902462065.1 of uncultured Collinsella sp. Taxonomy (GTDB): domain Bacteria; phylum Actinomycetota; class Coriobacteriia; order Coriobacteriales; family Coriobacteriaceae; genus Collinsella. The sequence goes on along the minus strand of CABQAK010000019.1, from coordinate 15,075 downwards.
CGCGGCATGCGTCTAGAGCCCGTGCTCGCGCTTTAGCCGCGTTATTCAATATCTGAGCCACAGGGGCGGGCGCTGTAGACCGGCGTCCGCCCTGCTTGTTTCAGGTAAAACAAAACGTCTGTCCGCAGCTCTTCTATGCATTGTTACCGCTATTATGGTGAATCACGTGTCCACCCTATCCTAGGAGGTATGAAGCATGCTCATTGCATTGCAGGGCGCCGTTTCGCAGGGTGTCCTCTGGGGCATTATGGTGCTTGGCGTGTTTATCACGTTCCGCCTGCTCGACATTCCCGATATGACCTGCGACGGCAGCTTTGCCCTCGGCGGCTGCGTCTGCGCTGTGCTCATCGTCAATAACAACGTCGACCCGCTGCTCGCCGTGCTGGCCGGTATGTGCGCCGGCGCCATCGCGGGTGCCGTCACGGGCATTTTGACCACCGTCTTTGAGATTCCCGCGATCCTCGCCGGAATCCTCACCCAGATCAGCCTGTGGTCCATCAACCTGCGCATCATGGGCAAGTCCAATACGCCCATTCTTGCCAAGGGCACCGTGTTCTCGGCCGTCAGCAATATGACCGGTCTGCCGCAGTCCACCGTTGCCATCATCTTGGGCATCCTGCTCGCCGTGGCTATCGTTGCCATCCTGTATTGGTTCTTTGGCACCGAGATCGGCTCGGCGCTGCGCGCCACTGGCAACAACGAGTACATGATCCGCGCTCTGGGCGTCAACACCAACTCCACCAAGATGATCGCCCTCGTGCTCTCCAACGCCCTCATCGGCCTTTCGGGCGCGCTCATCTGCCAGAGCCAAAAGTATGCCGACATTGGTATGGGCACCGGTGCCATCGTTATCGGTCTTGCCGCCATTGTTATCGGTGAGGTGCTCGGCCGTCTGCTGCCCGGCGGCCTCACGCAGTTTAGCGTCCGTCTTGCCTCCGCCGTCTTTGGCTCCGTGGTCTACTTCCTTATCCGCGCCATCGTGCTGCAAATGGGCATGGACGCCAACGACATGAAACTGCTCTCCGCCGTGATCGTCGCCGTGGCCCTGTGCGTGCCCGTGGTTTGGGAGCGCTATAAGCTCCGCAGCTCCTACACGAAGGGGGATGAGGCAGATGCTTAAGCTCTCGCACGTCAAGAAGACCTTTAACAAGGGCACCGTCACCGAGAAGCGCGCGCTCACCGGCGTCGACCTCACCCTGAATGACGGCGACTTTGTAACCGTGATCGGCGGCAACGGCGCCGGCAAGTCCACGCTGCTCAACATGATCGCCGGCGTGTACCCGCTCGATTCGGGCGTTATTGAGCTCGACGGCACCGACATCTCGCGCCTGAGCGAGTCGCAGCGCGCCAAGTACCTGGGCCGCGTGTTTCAGGACCCCATGCGCGGTACCGCTGCCGACATGCAGATCGCCGAGAACCTGGCCCTCGCCAAGCGTCGCGGCCAGCGTCGCGGCCTTTCGTGGGGCGTCACCAAGGCCGAGAAAGATGAGTACGTTGAGCTGCTCAAGCGCCTGGACCTTGGTCTGGACACGCGTCTCAACGCCAAGGTCGGCCTGCTCTCGGGCGGCCAGCGCCAGGCACTCACCCTGCTGATGGCCACGCTCACCAGGCCGCGCCTGCTGCTGCTCGACGAGCACACCGCGGCCCTCGACCCCAAGACGGCCTCTAAGGTGCTCAACCTGACCGAGGAGATTGTCGACGAGAACCACCTGACCACGCTCATGGTCACGCACAACATGAACGACGCCATCCGTCTGGGCAACCGTCTGATTATGATGCACGAGGGCCATGTGATCTACGACGTGGCGGGCGATGAGAAGAAGTCGCTCACCGTAGCCGACCTGCTGCAGAAGTTCGAGGAGGTTTCGGGCGGCGAGCTCGCCAACGACCGCATGCTGCTGAGCTAAAACCTGCCAAAAAGGGACAGGTTTATTTTGGTAGGTTTTATCTGCGCAAACGTCAAAACCGCCGCAAAGGGACAGACGCCCTTGCGGCGGTTTTCGCATATTATGCTGATAATCCGATATTCAACCAGACATTCTGGCTAAGGACTAAGGAAACTGCCATGAAAAGACTCCCCCGCCTTGCGTTAGCCGCCGCGTTGTTTGTCGGCGCGCTCGCAGGCATCCCAAGCCTCGCTTTCGCGGGGAACCTGCCCACCGCTATTGACGGCTCCGTGGCCGTCATGCACACCAACGACATCCACGGCAGCTACAAGTACAGCTACAACGCAAGCAAGGGTACCGGCACTGTGGGCTTTGATGGACTGGCGGTTCTCTATAGCGCCCAAAACAGCGCCCCCGATCTTTTGCTCGATGCGGGCGACACCTTCCACGGACAGTCCTTCGCCACCATGAGCGAGGGCAAGAGCATCGCCGAGCTCATGGACACCTTCTACGCCGACGGCTACGACGCGACCACGCCAGGCAACCACGACTGGAGCTACGGCGCAGACAAACTCCGCACCATGACCGGCTACAGCACCACCGGCACGCCCTTCGCCATGCTCTGCGCGAACGCGAAGTCTACGAGCGGCGTATGGAGCTCGAGCATCACCAAGACGCTTGACCGCACCTGGGAGGACAGTGAAGGTCACTCAACGTTCGCCTACCAGATAAAGGTCGGCGTCGTGGGTGCCATGGATGAGTCGCTGGGATCCTCGCTGCGCGCGGACCTGGTCGCGGGTACGTCGTTCTCGAGTGCCGCGAACGCCATCAATGCCGAGGCGGAGCAGCTGCGCAAGGAGGGCTGCAACGTTGTCGTCTGTATCGCGCATACGCTCGACGCCAAGACCTTTGCCACGCGGCTCCGTGGCGTCGATGCCCTTATCGCAGGTCACGAGCACATCAACCTTAACGAGAAGGTGACGGGAGCCGACGGCAAGACGATCCACGTTGTCGAGGCAGGCAGCGCCTTTGCCGAGGTGGGGCTGCTTTCCATTCCGTACAAGTACGACACGAATGGCACCGAGACGACCGACGATGACACGGTCACGGTCCCTGCAGACGGCAGTGACGAGAAGCTCTACACCGCCAAGAACGTCAACGACCTTTTGGCAGACCCCGACAAGGGCTCCGACTACCAAAGCCGCCTTGAAGCCGTCCGCAACAAGATCAAGCCGCTCGACGAGGCCTTTGAAAACGAATCGAACAAGGTGCTCGGCACATCCACCACCAACTATTTCTACGGCGAGGACGCCGCAGGCACGCATGGTTGGGAAATGGTGCGCACCACCGATTTCCGCCCCAGCAAGGAGGGCGATACCACCAAGGCCCAGACCATCGGCCACGTGATTTGCGGCTCCTATCTTGCCCTGACGGGCGCGGACCTCGCTATCGAAAACGCTGGCGGCATCCGCGGCGGCATCGCGGCGGGCAACGTGACCGCCGGCAACGTCATCGCCATCTCGCCCTACGGCAACACCGTGGAGACCTGGACCATGACCGGCGCGGACTTCCTCACAGCGCTCGAGCACTCGCTACAAATCAGCGACGATTGCAACGACAGCTACGAGCTTCAGCAGGCTTATGTGGCGGCCGGTCACACCGAGCAGGAGGCGCAAGACAAGTACAAGTGGCGCGACGATTCCGGCAGCGTCCTTTCCTTCGGCGGAATCAATGTGACAATCGATTGGACGCAGCCCGAAGGCAAGCGCATTGTGAGTGCCACACTCACCAAAGACGGCAGCACGCTCGATCCCACCAAGACCTATACCGTCGCCACCAACAACTACATCATCACCAACACGACCGACTTCCCCACCTTCGCAAACGCCACCAAGCACACCGAGTGGGGTACCTGCGAGGCAGCGCTAAGGGCGCTGATCGGGCAGAACAGCTGGGAGAGCAAGATGGCCTCGCTCGCGGGCACCATCAGCTTTGGCTCCGCTGCCGTGGACCCCACGCCCACACCGGCCCCGACGCCTAAGCCCTCGCCTAAGACGGACACAGCGACCACGAAGGTCATCACCAAGAAGTCCACCAGCAAGCTCGCCGCAACGGGAGACCGCACGCTGGCAGTAGTTGGCGCGTGCCTTATCGGCGGCATCATCGTCATCACGCTCGGCATTATCTGGAAGCGTCGACGCTAAGCTACACCGCCGGGCCTTACAGCCCCGCCGTGCAAACCTTATATCGAGCACAGAAGCCCGTTCGATGTGATCGGACGGGCTTTTTGGTGGGTATCATGGTTGAATGATCATTAGGAGGTTTTCCCTACATGGAATTGTTTGAGCCGATTCTTCATTTCTTTGAGCAACGGTGGGTCCACAACATCATCTGGGCCGTCATTTTAGCGATAGGCACCGCCGTCGCTGCCAAGGTCGCATCCAAGACCCTGCATCATCTACTTAACCGAGACGATAACCCGCTTCCGGCATCGAGTATCTTCATCAACATCGCGCGCGCCGTCATCTGGATGATTGGCGGCAGCTTTATCCTCGACAACTGTTTTGGCATTAACGCAAACGCGCTCGTCGCCGCTCTTGGCGTCGGCGGCATCGCCATCTCGCTCGGCTTTCAGGACACGTTATCAAACCTTATCGGCGGCATGCAGGTGACCTTTATGGGCATCATCAAACCCGGCGACAATATCGAGGTCGGCGGCGTATCCGGCGTTGTCCAAGACATCACTTGGCGCCATACAACGATTGAGGATGCCTGTGGACAGACCATCATTGTGCCCAATTCCAACATCTCCAAGAACACGCTCGTGCATTTGATGCCCTTTGGGCGCGTGGCCGTGCCCGTTGCCGTAAAGGACACGTCCAAGTGGGCTTCCCTTGACGTGCTGGCAGACGAGCTGACCAGCGCCACCAAGGCCGCCGTGCTTCCCATCTCGGGCTTTGACAAGGAGCCCTACGTACTCTTTAGCGAAATCGGCGACTTTGGCATCAAAGGAAAGATCATCTTTATCGTCAGCGACGACAGCACTACTTTCACGGCAGCCGACGCCTGCATCCGCGCCATCGCCCCCATCATCGCCTAAACCACCGCAAAGGGGACAGGCATCTTTGTAGTGGTTTTCATTCGTGGTACCATGGTTCATATAGTTGTTTAAACGACTAAGGGAGCAAAACTATGGAAGAGGCCTATCGTCAAGCACGCAAGCGCGGCGAGCAAGGACGTCGACGCGCCATTAGTCAAAGCGAGCATCCGTACCTTACGGACCTCGATAGCTTGGTTGCCCAGCTCCCCTTGGGCCAGCGAGAGAGCGTCGGCCTGAGGGACATTCCGCTCGAAATGGTCGTCGGCACGGTCACCAAAGGCCGTCAGTCTGCCTTTTCGTGTAACTTTATGCCCCTGCTGCCATTTAGCACCGAGTTCGCCCGCAAGTGGTCCAACCTCTACGACATCCAGGTAACCGAGGGCTATCGCGACCCCATCATCGTCACCGAGTTCATGCATCGGTTTTACGTCCAAGAGGGCAACAAGCGCGTCAGTGTCCTCAAATTCCTGGACGCCCCGACGGTTTCGGCTAAGGTCGCCCGTCTCTACCCCGGCAAATGGGATTCCGTCGAAAGCCGCCTGTACGGCGAGTTCTGCGCGTTTTGGCGCGTCTGCCCCCTATACGAGATCGAGTTCTCGCGCGAAGGCAGCTACGAGACGCTCGCCAAGATGCTCGGTCAGAACCTTATCGAAAAATGGCCGCAGAAAAAGGTCGACTATCTGCGCCACACCTTCCTGCTCTTTAAGCGCGCCTACCTTCGCGCGGGCGGTGACCACCTGGACATTACGCCCGCCGACGCCATGCTCGTCTATCTCAATGTGTACAACCAGGACCGCCTGCTGGATACGCCGACAGATATCGTCGTAAACCGCCTGTGCAAGATTTGGCGCGAGCTGGTCATTGCCGGCAAAAGCGACGAAGAGAAGGTCGATCTTGTCGAGGCACCGAGCGTCGATGAGGAAGAGGCGCCCGCCAAGTCCACCTCCGGTATGCTCAACTTCTTTATGGGCAAGACCGTCTACTCGGCGGCCAACCCCCTGCGCATCGCCTTTATCCATGAGTTCCCCTGTGCGACGTCGAGCTGGGACAGCCTGCACGACCAAGGGCGTCAGTATCTCGATGAGCACTTTGGCGGTATCGTGCGCACCGAGGTGTTCGAGGACTGTCACAATCCGGATGTGTTCTACGCCGCCGTGGAAACGGCTGTCAAACATGGAGCAAACGTCATCTTCTCGACCTCGCACCGCCTGATGGAATACACGCTCAGGGCTGCCGTTGAGTATCCCCGGGTTCAGTTCCTCAACTGCTCTATCGGCCTTCCCCACCAAAGCGTCCGTTCGTACTTTGGCAAGATGTACGAGGCCAAGTTTCTCCTGGGCGCCCTTGCCGCCAGCATGGCGGACAACCACCGCATCGGTTACCACGCGTCGGTCTTCGCCTCGGGCGCACTCAGCGAGATCAACGCCTTTGCGATTGGCGCCTCGCTGCTCGACCCCCGTGCGCAAATTATCCTGACCTGGGGTGATGTGCCCGCTGGAGGTCTCGCCGAGGCCATGTGCCGCGAAGGCGTGAGCGTCATGACCGGCGTCGACATGTCAAAGTCGCTCGAAGACCCAACGGCCTACGGGCTTCACCGCTTGGTCGACGGCAAAGTCACCGGCATCGCCATGCCCGTATGGAACTGGGGCCGTTACTACGAGCTCATCGTTCGCAGCCTTCTGCACGGCACGTGGGACGAGACCAGCGACGACAACCAAGTGCGCGCCGTCAACTACTGGTACGGCATGAGCTCCGGCGTTATCGACATCCGCTACGCCCCGGGCCTACCCTACCAGACGCGCAAACTCGTGCAGTTGCTCCGCAACGGCATTGTCGAGGGCTCCATCAACCCCTTTGGCGGCGAGCTCCACAGCCAGAACGGCGTGGTACAGATCGAAGGCTTCCCTCCGTTGCCGAGCACGCAGATTGTCGAGATGAATTGGCTGGCGGACAACGTGGTGGGCACCATTCCGCAGCTCGACGATGAGCCGGGAGTTACCGCCCTATGAAGATCCTTGCCATAGCCGATACCGAAGAACGATGCCTTTGGGAGTGCTTTCGCAAGGAACGCTTTGAGGGTGTCGACCTGATTTTGTCCGCCGGCGATCTGGACCCGGACTATCTTGAGTTTTTGGTCACAGTCATCAACAAACCGCTCATCTACGTACGCGGCAATCACGATGACCGCTACGCACGTCATGCACCGGGTGGATGTATCTGCGTGGAAGACAGCGTGTACACATACCGAGGGATTCGCATTGCGGGCCTTGGCGGGTCCATGCGTTATCGCGACGGCGCCAACATGTACACCGAACGCGAGATGTCCAAGCGCATGCGTAAGCTGTCGCGTAAGGTTAGGATGGTCGGCGGGTGCGACATTCTGCTTACCCATGCACCCGCGGCCGGTATGGGTGATCTGGACGATCTGCCGCATCGAGGGTTTGAGTGCTTTAACACGGCGCTTGAGTCCTGGGGGGCCGACTACATGGTGCATGGGCATGTACACCAAAGCTACGGTTACGATTTTCAGCGCGAGCGGCAGCATGTGTGTGGAACGACGATTATCAACGCCTGCGGCTATACGCAGTTTGAGCTCGACCAGACGCGCTACCCCATCCGTGGCTGGCAGGCAGCCTGGCTCAATTCGCAAACCATGCGCCGCGAGCTCAAACGCCACGATGCCATCGAGTCCTCAACCGCCAGAACACCCTGGTAACCACAACAAAGGCGCCTGTCCCCTTCGTGTTGGTTTTGCCCCGAGAAAGCAAGAAACCCGGTCCTGCACAAGGCAGAACCGGGTTTCTTTAGCAATGCTTGCTTTGCTCAGGCAGTAACTAGCAGTTACTCAGCCAGGAAGTCACGCTGGACAGCGGGATCGACCTTGACGCCAGGGCCCATGGTGGAAGACACGGAGATGGACTGGACGTACTTGCCCTTAGCAGAAGAGGGCTTGACGCGCAGGATCTCGGTGTACAGGGCAGCGTAGTTCTCGACGAGCTGCTGCTCAGAGAAGGACTTCTTGCCCAGGGGCACGTGGCAGATGCCGTAGCGGTCGGCGCGGTACTCAACGCGGCCAGCCTTGAGCTCGGAGACCATCTTGGCGACGTCCATGGTCACGGTGCCGAGCTTGGGGTTCGGCATGAGGCCACGGGGACCAAGGATCTTACCGATGCGGCCAACCTTGGCCATCATGTTCGGCGTAGCGATAGCGGCGTCGAAGTTGATCTCGCCCTTCTGAATCTGGGCGACGAGCTCGTCGGAACCGATGATGTCGGCGCCGGCAGCCTCAGCCTCGCGGGCCTTCTCGCCCTCGGCGAAGACGGCAACACGAACGGTCTTGCCGGTGCCGTGAGGCAGGGAGATGGAACCACGGATGTTCTGGTCAGCCTTACGAGTATCGATGCCCAGACGGAAGTGGGCCTCGACGGTCTCGTCGAACTTGGCGGTGTCGAGCTCCTTGATGAGCTTGGCAGCCTGAAGGGGGGTGTAGAGCGTGGCGCGGTCGATCTTCTCGGCAGCGGCGTTATAGCTCTTACCATGCTTAGCCATGTGCATTACCTCCTGTGGTTAAACGGGCGTGAGCCCTCCCACATCGTATCGTGTGCCCTATTGCACACATTAAACGGGCGCCCCGGTCGGAGCACCCGTCGTTACCATAAGAAATCGCTACTCAGCGATGGTGACACCCATGGAACGGGCGGTACCGGCGATGATCTTCTTGGCGGCGTCAATGTCGTTGGCATTGAGGTCCGGCATCTTGATCTCGGCGATCTTGGTGAGCTGCTCCTGGGAGAGCTGACCAACCTTGTCGGCCTGGGGCTTAGCGGAACCAGACTTGAGGTTCAGCTCCTTCTTGATGAGGTGAGCCGCCGGCGGGGTCTTGGTGATGAAGGAGAAGGACTTATCCTCGTAGACAGAGATCTCAACGGGGATGATGTCGCCCTTCTTGTCCTGCGTCTCGGCGTTAAAGGCCTGGCAGAACTGCATGATGTTCACGCCAGCAGCGCCCAGGGCGGGGCCGACGGGAGGAGCGGGGTTAGCTGCACCAGCAGGAATCTGGAGCTTAATGACGTTGGCAACCTTCTTCTCAGCCATGGTCATTCCTTTCGAATCACGAGTGTGAAGTACTTGCTATATCGTAAGCACGCACGTGTTAGAAGCACTCCTGAGATGAGCAGTCACAGAAGAAGCACGCTCGCGCGAACGGACGAAAACTTAAGCGATGACAGCGACCTGGTTAAAGTCGAGCTCGACCGGCGTCTCGCGGCCAAAGATCATCAGCGTGACCTTGAGCTTGCCAGCCTCGGTGTTAACCTCGGAGACCTTGCCATCAAAGTCGGTAAGCGGGCCATCGGTGACGCGGACGGACGTGCCGACCTGAATATCAACCGAGGTGCGCTTGGGCGAATCGCCCTTACCGGGACGACGAGTCATCTTGTTGTACTCGTCACGGGAAAGCGGAGCGGGCTTGCCGTTGCCGCCTAGGAAACCGGTGACGCCGGGCGTGTTGCGAACACACGTCCAAGCATCGTCATCCATCTCCATGCGGACCAGGACATAACCCGGGAAGATCTTGGAATCCTTGGTCTCACGCTTGCCACCCTCCTTGATCTCGGTGACGCGCTCCATAGGAATCTCGATATCAAAGATACGGTCCTGCATGCCCATGGTCTCGATACGATGCTCGAGATCGGACTTTACGCGGTTCTCGTATCCGGAGTAAGTGTGAACGACGTACCAACGCTTAGACATGGTTTAGCCCCTCAATCCAGAGAACAGAGCAAGAGCCTCGCCAAAGCCAGCATCGAGCAGAGCGATGACGACGCCGACGACGACCAGAGAAGCGCAAACGACGACTGAGTAGTTCACGAGCTCCTTCTTATCGGGCCACGTGACACGCTTCATCTCGGACTTGACCGAAGCGAAATACTTCTTGGTGCGGGCGAAGAAACCAGGCTTCTCGTTCTTCTTGGACTTCGCAGCCTTCTCGTTCTTCTTGGCAACGGCCTTCTTGGCCTCAACCTTGGAGTTGGCGGCAGCGTTGTTGGCAGGTGCCGGCTGCTGAGCCTTCTTCTTGTTCTTCTTGTTGGCCATTTGGGTTACCTCCGCGCAATGCGCTTATACATGAGTAAACCGTAAGCCCCCAAGTGGGAGCTTACGGAATAATGACTGGCACGCCAGGAAGGACTCGAACCCTCAACACTCGGTTTTGGAGACCGATGCTCTACCAATTGAACTACTGGCGTATGTGACTAGAGACTAGCGAGTCTCTTTGTGCAGCGTGTGGTGACGGCACCAGGGGCAATACTTCTTGATCTCCATACGATCAGGCATGGTCGACTTGTTCTTGGTGGTCGTATAGTTGCGGCGCTTGCACTCAGTGCACGCAAGAGTAACTAGAGTACGCATGTATCCTGAACCTTTCATTTCCGCCCCGTACGGGCACGAGTTGTTACTTTATCAGCTCCACGTAAGTGCTGTCAATGAAAACCTCGAGTCAATTGGTTCTCGGTGGATCCATTCATATTTGGAACACATCAATGAAGCCATCGAGAGCTAATCGACAGTGCATCCAGGACCATTATCGATCCTCTCGACACCAGCAACGGCTCAATATCCATTGCAGAAAAGAACCCGGCACCCATATAAGTGCCGGGTTCTCTAAGTCAGCTATATCAAAGAGCTAATTTACTCAATGATCGTGGAGACGATGCCCGAACCGACGGTGTGGCCACCCTCGCGGATAGCGAAGCGCAGGCCCTCCTCCATAGCGATCGGGTGGATGAGGTCGCCCTCGATGGTGATGTGGTCACCAGGCATAGCCATCTCGGTGCCCTCGGGGAGCTTGACCGTACCGGTAACGTCGGTGGTACGGAAGTAGAACTGAGGACGATAACCATCGAAGAACGGGGTGTGACGGCCGCCCTCCTCCTTGGTCAGAACGTAGATCTCGCCGGTGAACTTGGTGTGCGGGGTAACCGAACCGGGCTTGCAGAGAACCTGGCCGCGCTCGATGTCCTCGCGCTTGATGCCGCGGAGCAGCAGACCGACGTTGTCGCCAGCCTCGCAGAAGTCCATGGACTTACGGAACATCTCGATACCGGTAACGACGGTGTTCTGGGTATCCTTGATGCCGACGATCTCGACGGGCTCGTTGAGCTTGAGCTCACCGCGCTCGACACGGCCGGTAGCAACGGTACCACGGCCGGAGATGGTCATAACGTCCTCAACGGCCATCAGGAAGGGGAGGTCGTTGTTACGAGCAGGCGTCGGGATGTACTCGTCGACGGCCTTCATGAGCTCGCGGATAGCGTCCATCCACTTGGCGTCGCCCTCGAGAGCGCCCAGAGCGGAACCACGGATGACGGGGATGTCGTCGCCGGGGAAATCGTACTCGGAGAGGAGCTCACGGGTCTCCATCTCGACGAGGTCGATGAGCTCGTCATCGTCGACCATGTCGCACTTGTTCAGGAAGACGACGATGTAGGGAACGCCGACCTGACGGGCGAGCAGGATGTGCTCGCGGGTCTGAGCCATGGGGCCGTCGGTAGCGGCGATGACCAGGATAGCGCCGTCCATCTGAGCAGCGCCGGAGATCATGTTCTTGACGTAGTCAGCGTGGCCCGGGCAGTCAACGTGAGCGTAGTGACGGGCAGCAGTCTCGTACTCGACGTGGGAGACGGAGATCGTAATGCCGCGCTCGCGCTCCTCGGGAGCCTTGTCGATGTTCTCGAACGCAGTGAAGTCAGCCTTGCAGCCCTCGGTCTCGGAGAGAACCTTGGTGATGGCAGCGGTCAGCGTGGTCTTGCCGTGGTCGACGTGACCAATGGTGCCGATGTTAACATGCGGCTTAGTGCGCTCAAACTTCTCTTTGGCCATAAAGCCCTCCTCTAAACAGGTCGTCCCCGGACGGGACTTTGCCTTTATACCATAGTGGCCTCTCAACATACTATTGAGAAGCCACCGTGTTACCTATGGTAGCGGTGACTGGATTCGAACCAGTGACGCCACGGGTATGAACCGTGTGCTCTAACCAACTGAGCTACACCGCCGGATGGAGCCTGCAACCAGACTTGAACTGGTGACCTCTTCGTTACCAACGAAGTGCTCTACCGACTGAGCTATACAGGCACTTGACGGGTGGGAGCTATAGGATTCGAACCTATGTAGGCAGAGCCAACGGGTTTACAGCCCGTCCCCATTAACCACTCGGGCAAACTCCCAATCGTTCAAGTATCCGCAGGTTCTTTGGTCTTTTGGACCGCCGCCCCCGCGAACGAAGAAGATAATACGATGCAACCTTGGGGGCTGTCAACGAAAACCTCTAGATACACGGTTCCGGGCGTATCTATATAGTCGTGACCTGCGGTTTTGTTGAGTTTGGATATGAAGGACGGTGGTTTTGGATACTGAGGTGACGTTTCCCGAGGTAACACTTTGGTGTAGTAGAGTACACCTTCAGAATAGAACTTCATAACAGCCTATTTGCACCTATATATAGGTCGAGATCGGGCTTCCGCGGCAGATTCGAGCGTGGATTTTCTTCCGTTTGAAATCGAGCGTGGATAATCTCCCACTTTGCCGTGCCATCGAATCCAAAGTGGCAGATTATCCACGCTCATTCACTAAGCGGGAGTTTTTCCACGCTCGTACGTCCGAAAATCCACGCCCAAGGTGAACGGCTGGGTTCGTTCCCGCCTTTGTCTCAATCTGTAACATTTAGAGAACATTTTCTCGCCTATCTGTTACAGATCGAGATGTTTCGCAGAGACCCCAGCTTACGTCTCAATCTGTAACAGTAAGAACGGTTTTCCGCCCCTTCGTGTTACAGATCGAGACAAACCTGAAGCTAGGTTGCGCCAAACCCGCTGACTTATCGACAAAAAAGAAACGGGCCCTGTCCCACAAGGGAACAGAACCCGAAACTCTCATGGAGCCAGTGACAGGAATCGAACCTGCAACCCACTGATTACAAATCAGTTGCGCTACCGTTGCGCCACACTGGCACACTTGGCGCTTTCGCGCGAAGCCAGTTAAGAATAAAGGAATTGCGGACGGGGTGCAACAGACCCTTTGACCGACCACATCTCAAAACCCTTCGTCAGAACGAATAGTTTTATCCGTTCGCCAAAACCAAAAACTATTCGTTTTGACGATGCCAAGCCGCAACCCATTGATTACAAACTAGTTGGTTGGTCAATCGAGAAAGCAGCTCCCCATAGAAGGTTTCCTACCTCCCGCGCAGGGCCTTGAGCTTGGCCAGGGCATCGGGGCTCAGGCGGCTGCCCAGAGTCATCTTGATCTGCGGAGCTTCCTCTGCCTCGTGAACGTCGTTGTCGATCTGTTTGATCTCGTCCACCAGCATGCGGCTCGAGATGCGCGTGACGCCCTTGCCCATGACGACGGCTTGAATTGTGCCGTCACTCGATACCACGGAGCACGCGCGGCCTTCCTCGCGCGCCTCGATGCAGAGCTTCTGCACCACGGTATCGGCAGAGACACCCGTCGGCGAAAACTCAATGCGCACGCCGCGGGCCGGCAGATTGGGGCGCTCGTTGGAGATATTGCCCGCGCCGTCGAACACGATCACGGCCTCGTAGCGGCCCTGGGCAAACGCCGCAACATCGTTGATGAGGGCGGTGCGCGCCATATCGTGAACGTCGCTGGAATACGGATCGTCGGAATGGTCATAGACGAGTTTTTCGTAGCGCGGCGTGCAGTGGATCACGTTGTAGCCGTCGACCACCAGCAGCTCGGGCTTATTGGAGTGCACCGTCGAGACCGGATCGGCGATGGCCTGCGCAAACGCATTGCCGCCCACGCCATAAGTCGCGGCCGAAACAATCGGCTTGGCCGAGCCTTCGCCAAAGCGCTTGGCCTTGGACTTGGCGCGGTTCTTCTTGGACATGCGCTACTCCTCCCCCATGAGCTCACCGGCATTGCGGCGCAGCCACTCAAAGCACAGCGCGGTAGTCGCCTGGGCAACATTGAGGCTCTCGGTCATGCCGCGCTGGGGAAGCTTGGTCAAAAAGTCGCATTTCTCGAGCACCAGGCGCGAGATGCCATCGCCCTCGGAACCCATGACGAGCGCCACGCGGCCCTCGAAGGGAGCATCCCAGCAGCTGCCCTCGGCGTGCTCGGAAGCACCGCCCACCCAAAAGCCAGCGGCCTTGAGGTCATCGAGTGCACGGGCGATATTGGGCACCTGCGCGATGGGCAGATGCATGACGGCGCCGGCAGAAGTCTTGTAGCTGCCCACGGTCACGCCGGCGGCGCGCTTGTTGGCAATGATGACGCCCGCGGCGCCCACGACCTCGGCAGAGCGCACGATGGCTCCAAAGTTACCGTCGTCGGTCACGTGGTCGAGCACGATGACGAGCGTCGGACCGTCGCCCGCACGGTCGAGGATATCGGCAACATCGGCATAGGGGAAGTTACCAACCTCGAGTGCAATGCCCTGGTGAGCGCCATGGCTCGACAGCGCATCGAGCTGCGCGCGCGGCACATACTTAATGCGGACGCCTGCAGCGTTGAGGTCGTCGACCAGGTGCGACAAGGCGGCATCGCGCTCCCCGCCCTCAGCGATGAGCGCGCACTTGACGGGAAAGCCGGTACGCAGTGCCTCGGCGGCAGCACGGCGACCTTCGATAAACTCGCCCTTGGGAACCTGGACGTTATCGCGGCTACGCTCGCGCTGCGGGCGAGCAGCCTGTGAGCGCTCGCGCTGGCCCTTGGGAGCGGCAGCGCGGTCGTTGCGGCGAATCGGACGCGAACCAGAAGCAGCCTGCTTGCCTCCACGCGGTGCACGCTTGCGATTGTCGGCCATAAAGCGACCTCCTAAATACAACTATCAAACGAAACAAATAGACCGACCGCCCGAGGTGCGGCAGATTGCCTTGAAAGAGGAGGGCATAGACCTTGAGGTCATGCCCGACGATTGAAAGGCAAGGTGCCGTGGCTCGGGCGGTCGGGTGCTTGGGAAACCCGCGGGGATTAGAGGGATTTGATACGGGTGCCCGCGGCAGTATCTTCGATCGTCAGCCCCAGGTCCTTGAGCTGGTGCACCTCCTTGCGTTATGCCTTGGTCAC
>CABQAK010000018.1 GCA_902462065.1 uncultured Collinsella sp. | reverse complement strand
GGCCCGTGGGTTATACCCTAAGAGCAAACCACCCTTTTTAAGGGTGGTTCTGATTCAACGTCCTGCAGTGGCCTGTATTTCTCGCCGCGTCACTGGGGAACGAGAGAGTCATTTCCTGTGCTGGATGCAGGGGGGGTGCTTACCTTGTGTAATATATAAATAAGCTTATATTGAAATATGATACATATCGAATTAGAATAACATTATCAATTCGGTATGCAAGGAAAGGAGGGAGAGATGGATTGGATTAACGAGCCGGAGGAAGGCGTTGCACCCGCGTGCGGCAACTGCTTCTTCTACGCGCACGGGGGATGCACGAAGAGGTGCCCCAATCAGTCCTGCACGTTCCGTTTCTAGGGGGCAGAGATGAACTGGCTTTCTACCGCGAAAGGAGGGGAATGAAATGGAATGGATTACCGAGCCGTCAGCCGGGGCTGAGCCCATGTGCAACAATTGCTTCTTTTACGCGCACGGCAGCTGCAGCACCAAGTGTTCTTCACAGGAGTGCACTATCCGCTAAAAGCGGATAGTGCACGCCGTACGGCGTGCACAGACTGTTCAAAGATATTTTGGCCAGCAGCGCCTGAGGGGCGATGTGGCATTGCAATATGGGGGGGCGAACCGACGTTACCTATAACCCCGCACAATTGCCATGTCGTCCCTTTTTATTGACGGGGAGGATGTCGTCCATGCGGGAAGTCCCAGTTGAATTGCGTGCCATATCCAAGAGATATGGCGGGTTTGAAGCGGTTAAATCAGTCTCGTTCTCTTTAATGGAAGGCGAGCTGTGTGCACTCATTGGGGAGAATGGTGCCGGCAAGAGCACGTTAATTCGATTGATCACGGGGCTTTCGGAGCCATCGTCAGGAACGATCTCGATGTTTGGGCAAACCGGGAGACGTGAAATACGGAGCTGCAGGGAAAGGCTGGGTTATATGCCCGACCTCAATGCTTCGTATCCTAATCTGACCGCGCGAGACAACTTGGTCGTTCGCTGTATTGAGTGGGGGCTTCCCACCGATCGTTCCATCGACGGTGTGTTATCAACCGTCGGTTTGGGGGAGGCCGGCGGGAAGAAAGTGAAGAACTTCTCAATGGGAATGAAGAGGCGTCTCGATCTGGCCATAGCGTTGCTGGGCGATCCGGAGCTGTTGATCCTGGACGAGCCGACAAACGGCCTGGATCCGATGGGGATAGTCGAAGTAAGAAAAATCCTTACGCATCTTAACAAAGATCAAGGTAAAACGATTCTCGTATCCAGCCACAATCTTGAGGAGATGCACAAGCTGGCAACTGATTACCTCTTCATAAGTCATGGTCGCCTCATTCGAAGGATGACCGCACCTCAGCTGGAAAAGTCATGCCGCGGTGGTTTCGTGTTGCATGTGGACGATCTGGAGCGAACGAGATCGGTTCTCGGAGATGAG
Source organism: uncultured Collinsella sp. (assembly GCA_902462065.1). Classification (GTDB taxonomy): domain Bacteria; phylum Actinomycetota; class Coriobacteriia; order Coriobacteriales; family Coriobacteriaceae; genus Collinsella. Next base: position 37,048 of record CABQAK010000018.1, on the reverse strand, counting down.
ACCTCACATTCTTTTCTGCCGGACGGCAGCGTCCTTATGCGCTATGAGGAGAAAAAGGAAGGGCGGGGCATTGCAATCGAAGCGCTCTCGACCGCAGGTGTGAGGGTTGCGGAGGCGTATTCTCATAGGAAGAGCCTTGAGGAGTTTTATTCGGAGCTCATCGGTCGAGAGAGCGAGCTGTGATGAAACGCGAGTTCATCTCAGCTTTTCGGAGCGAGGTATGGTTGCTCGCCAGGCACCCGGCGACCGCTCTGATGATTGCGCTTGCGGCTGTGCTGTATGTGGTTGCGGCTGCGACTTCGTCTGAGGTGCTGATCATGGTCGCCGGTGATGACCCGTATACGCTTGGAGGGGCTATAGGTTTTATTGGAAACCTAGTGGATGCAGGGGACGTTTTGGGCTCTGTTGCCCGGACGTCTTTTGCGTCTACAGTGGTCTGGATTCCGGTGACGATTCTCTACGCGGTTTACGCTACGTCGAGAGACTTTGAATCCGTGGCTTACGCCGTATCGAGATCGCGAGGGGTGTCGCAGGCGGCGATTGTGATCACGAAGCTGTTGGTGAACTGCACTCTGGTCGGTGCCGTGTATCTTCTTTCTACGACTGCGCTGTATTTAACCAAGATGGCCCAATGGGACGTTGGGGCCTCGTGCTCAGGGTTTGCCCAATTTGTATCGATTGCGCTGATGATCGCGCTGCTGCTCATTTCGATGTACGCCGCTACCTTCGCCCTGTATTTGCTCACGAGGAGTGTGGTGGCGAGCAGCGTCGTTGCAATAGCGGTTTCGACATTTGTGATGGTGTGGTTCCCAAGTACATACGGAAGCGGTCAGCCCAGCTTGCTGCTCATGCTCTCGCCCGTGTATTACCTGATGAACCTGTGTTCCCTGAGTATGCAGAATGTTGGTGTAATTCAGGTTTTGCTGTATGCGGGCGGCACTGTGCTTGTGTCGGTTGGAGTTGCGCTCGTCTCGCTATTTGTAAGGACGGCGGTTCGATGAATCTTGGGATGTCGGTCAGGGCGGAACTGTTCCGCGCAAGGAGAATGAAACTCGCCGTGATAATAGCGCTGATGTATTTGGGCATCGCGGGGATTTATGTGTTTGCCGGGTCCGGCGCATGGGTCTCCGCAGGGGGAGAGGGCCAGTTCTTTGGCTTTTCCGCCGATCCGGGCTATCTTTTCTCGATAGGGGTTGGGCCAACGGGTATCTCTTCCTGGCTAAGTGTCGTCTCCATGGCGCATACGGTGTTCTTCCCAATCGTCTCTGTTGTTGTGGCGGGGACGCTATTCGGTGATGCGACGAGCGTGTCGGCAAGGGGAGTTTCGATTGCTCGGGGCTTCCGCAGCTGGCAGCTGTTTGCGGCAAAGACATTGGCTTGCGAAGTGTATACGCTGTGCCCCTACATCGTGTTTACTCTCGGTGTCGCTGCGGTCTTTGCCGTGTGCTCCGGAAGCGGTCTAGACAGCCTTACGGTTGGTAATGTGACCTCGGCACTCCTGTCGAATATCGTTATAGACGCCGCTTATACGCTGATGGTTGCGGTTGCATATGAGGTGTTCAGGATCAGATCTCTTGTGTCGGGAGCCTTGCTGGTCGCAACGTTCGCGGGCCTTGTTATCGCGATGAGTTTCCCAACCGTTTTACCCCCGGTTCACATGGCTTATTGGATGAGGGCGTGCGGGGCTGCCGGCGGGACGGTCCTGATGGCTGCATGCGGCCATGCGGTCATCGTGTCGCTCGCATGTCTATTGCTGCTTTCGTGCAGTTTTTATCGAAGAAGGTAGTGCGCTGGCGTATGCGCAGCGTCTGAAGGTCGATATGGATTTGATTGGAAATGGAGATGGTGCGAAGTGAAACTGTCGCAATTTAATGTGGTGCATGAACATAACGGAAGTCTTCTTATCATGAATGCGCGAACCGGCGGCATCCTGTCGTTAAATCCGGAATACGCGCAGAAATTCAAAAGGATTCAAGAAGGGGACGTTCGGGATGCCGATGATCTTGTCGCGGAGCTGATAAGGGGAGGCATCCTAGTCAATGAGGAGAGGGACGAGCTTGGGGAGATCAGGTTGCAAAGTCGCGCCGCGCGCTTTGCGAATACTGCTCTGTCCCTTACCATTGCGCCAACGATGGCTTGCAACTTTTGCTGTCCCTACTGCTATGAAAAGGGACAGGCGTACACGACGATGGGCGAGGAGGTTTTGACACAGCTCTCCAAGTTCGTGAAAGATTACTATCCTGGTATCGCAAGTCTCTCAGTTGGATGGTACGGCGGCGAGCCTCTGCTCGGAATGAAGATGATCGAACGGATTACGTCGGATCTGAAAGATGTCGTGGGGCCAACGTGTGAATATTCCGCATCGATAGTGACAAATGGCTATCTGCTGACGCCTGATGTTGCAAGGAGGCTCGCGGCATGTGGTGTGACGAGCGCGCAAGTGACTATAGATGGATCGAAGTCGGATCACGATTCGAGAAGGATTCTTCACGACGGAAGCCCTACATACGAACGTATTCTCAAGAACGTCAAAGAGTGTGCCGACATCATCGATATTTCGATAAGGAGCAACGTCGACAAGACCAACATCGAGGCCGCTCAAGAGCTATTGGATTATCTCGAGCTAAATGGCCTGATGAATAAGGTTCACTTCTATTTAGCCCCTGTTGACGATATCAATCAGGTATGTGCGAACGACAGCCACTGCTTTACTGTAAAAGAGTTCTCGTATGAGGAGACTGAGTTTTATAAAAGGGCAATTGCGCGGGGCTTCAAAGTTCAACCTTTTGGTGGGACGAATTTCGGGATATGTTGCGCCGTTGGAATCAATTCGTACGTGGTTGACCCTGTCGGCGATTTGTATAAGTGCTGGGATGACATTGGAATGAAGGAGCGGAGGGTCGGAACTATTTTCGAGCCGCCAATGTTGAGCAAGAACATGATTAAGTGGATGGCATATGAGCCGGATGACCCGGAATGCCAAGAGTGCTTCGCTTTTCCCATGTGCATGGGAGGATGCCCCAACCACGCCTTAAACGGTGAGGGGAAACGTTGCGTTTCCTTCCGGTATGATGCCGAGCAAAAAATGTTGCTCTCCCAGATGATGAATGCGGCAAAACGGGGTGCGAGGCAAAATGAGGCGGATGCTTAATCTCTGTAGGAAATATATACTGGGCGGTCGATTCTACGCCTATCTTGTCGTAACAGTTTTGGTCGGGCTGCTTGCGCTTGCGGGTCCCTTTCTTACCGGCATGGTAGTAAACCAACTGGCGATGCCGGCCAGCGCCGATTTTGCCGCCGTTCTCGTTTGTTGCCTTATTTTGGTTGCGGTCCAGGCGGTTCGAGCGGGACTAGTGTATTGCTCAGAGATGCTGTACATCAACCTTCAGTCGCATGCGGGGTTCGGCTTAAATGCGGATACGCTTGAGCACGTGAAGCACCTTCCCCAGGCATTCTTCGAGGGCTTCAATGCGTCGTATTATAACCAGCAAATCAATCACGACGCTAATGACCTTGTCATCTTCGTAATCAACTCGGTTGTGGGGGTTTCAAGCAACGTTGTCACCCTTTTGTTCGCCCTGTTTGTTCTCGGTAGCCTGAATATTAAACTGAGTGTGGTCTGCCTTGTTCTTGCGGCAGCGAGTGCCGCTTTTTATGCGGTTTCACGCGCGAGGCTGTTTGAGAGAAGTTTTGACGTACAAGAGCAGAGCGCGAGGTTTTTTTCCTGTCTACAAGATCAGTTGGAGAAAGTTGATTTCATTCGCAAACATGCTTTGTTCGATAAGTTCCGCGCTGTACTGGTCGAAGCTTTTAATGGGCTCTATCCAACGATGAGAGCAAATCAGGAAGTAGGGTCTAGATTTACCTTTGGCAACGCGTTGGTCGCTTCCACCGCTCAAGGATGTCTTCTTGTTGTGGGCGCGGCTGAAGTGATGGGCGGGAGACTGTTGCCGGGTTTTCTCGTGACTGCCGTCGGATATTATTCGAACTTAAGCTCAGCGGTACAGTATTTGTTGGGCTGGGGGAGGGATTACCAGACTAATCGCGTATGCTATGAGCGGCTGAAAAGAATTTGGGATGTCCCGGTTGAAGCGAATGGCAAATTGGCGCTTGATCCGATTGAGGAAATCCGTCTTGAGAACATCAAGCTACGTTATCCAGGGGCGGAAAGGGTCGCTTTAAGCATTGAGGGGCTCGTGTTTTCCAGGGGTCGGCTATATGGAATCTCGGGGCCGAATGGTTCGGGGAAGAGCTCGCTGCTGTCAGTGATATTGGGGTTATATCCAGATGACACAGAAGGGGCCGTTCGCTACGACGGGGTGTCACAGCGTTGCATCGACCGATACGCATTGCGGCGGTGTCGAGTCAGCATTACGGAGCAAGAACCCCCTATCGTTGAGGGGACGATTCTCGATAATCTTACGCTGCTTTCTGATGATTACGAGATGGATAAGCTGAATCGGATGCTTGCCATATTGGGGCTAGACGAAATGATTGCCTCTGTGGAGAACGGGGCAGCGGCGATGCTTGACGGCGGGAAAGGAGGGGTGTCCGGCGGGGAGAAGCAAAAGATTGCAATTGTGAGACAGCTGTTGAAATCGCCGGACGTTATGCTTTTTGATGAACCGACCTCAGCACTTGATGCGAAGAGTCGAGGCGCGCTGATCAAATTGCTTCACGAAGTTAAGAGAGACCATATTGTAATCGTTGTCACTCATGACGAGGAGATGCTTGCCGCCTGTGACGAGGTCATTTCGATGCCTGGATGATTATCGGATTGTGACGTTGAAGACCAAGAAGCTCGAAATGGCGTGGATTATGGGTAGGTCTACGGGTGCGCCGTCGGTGTCCTGAGACTCAGCCGCTCGGCAAGAAGGTTTTATAGCGTGTTTGCCCAGGGGGGTCCCTTTGTCCGGTAGTGACAAAGGGACCTTTCTTTTGCTCCCCTCTTGCGGCGGAGGGGGACACCATGCGCCTATGCAGGACGAACTGCGCGTTCTTGTCGAATGATGGGCTATGTGTAGAGATGATGGTCTCGGGTAGAGGCCGTGTCGCACTCGGCTGCGACGAACCAGGCATTCAATCTTCATCCGGGAGGGCCTTGGCAAGACGAGCAGGGCGAAGACCTTGGCGACGTTCGAGGGCCGTGTGACGCCCGGCTCCACGCTCATCCACGACATGGAGGGCGCGCACATGACGCTTGTCAACAAGCTGTCACTGAAGAGCCAGCGCTACAACGCGAAGCTGCTCAAGTGCGTTCCCGACGGCCAGAACCCGCTGGGGCCCGTGAACCGGATGCGCTACTTCATGCAGAGCTTCCTGAGGGTTCACCCCGGCTCCAACCGGGACGACATGCAGGGCTGTGGCTATGAGTCCGCCCGAGGACAAGCTTGAGAAGGTCGCGATGGTGCTCGATCGGGCAATGCGATACCCGAAAACGCTCAGGTTCAGGCAGTTCTATGCAAGAAGGCCCAGCTCAGATGAGTTCGACGAGTAATATTTATCAACACAGTGCAAGGGGGATTTTCATCCGTGTTGAGCTTCACACGGTGCGCGACTCATCGCAAACTGGCGGTCGCAGCGGAAAGAAAACCGACTGTAGACGAACGATCGAAATCGGGAGCAGATAGCCACCGGATGCTTTTCGGTCTCCTACGCGTCGACCTCCGCGATTTCTTCTGCGTCTCGCCAAGTTGAAAGGAGCGATGTCGAAAACTCCTTTTCGGTTAGCGTCAAGACATCCTTCACGCAAAACCCTTTCAATTTGTCAGGAAGCCCAAAGCGTGCTTTTCTCCTAATCGAACTGGCAACTCGCTTCAACGCGGTCTTGTTCTTGTCCTCGTTGTATACCAAAACAAAGACGCAGTGCTCGCGAAACCATCTCGTCCTCTTTCCCCACAGGTCCGAGCAGATCAAAACGCTGTCCTTGCACTTCTCGATGAGGGCGTCCCTTTGGCCAAGATTGATACCAAGCTCTTCGTCATCCTTGGGATTGAGCCTCTTCCCCAGCGTCTCCTTCAGACTGCCGTTCTTAAATTCGACTAGATATAACGTTTCCCGGTCGCAATACAGCGCATCGGCGGAGCGCGGGAGTTGCATCCACCTATTGACCTTTTTGCAGTAGCATTCTTTAACAGAGTCAAAATTGACAACAGGGAAATCGTCATCCACAAGAGAGACGCTCCCGTCTCTGGATGTTTTGGAGATGGTCGACGTGCAGTCCCTTAGGATACAGGTCCTGCAACGGGAGCAACCATCGCTGCCATCTGGCACCGCGGGAGAGTTCGGATGAGGGCAGGAGGCGCACAGGTCGCTACTCAAGGCCGTACTCCTCCCTCTCAAGCGTATCAAAAGGAGCCGCCAGCTTCTCGTAGGCGACCTCAGTCGAGCCGGTTATATCGGCAAAGCGAGAGCGTCCATCAGTGCAGGTCTCCGCAAGATAATATGAGCACAATCCATCAACAGCGTGCTTCTTAGAATACACTTCGATCGCATTCAGGAAATATGGACTATGGGTGCTCATTAAGACGTGCATCCCGAGCTCTTTCTGGAGCAGCACGATTATCTCGGCGAAGGCCAGCTGCCATGCAGGATGAAGATGAATCTCGGGTTCATCGAGGATAATAGTCCCTCCGGCATCTAGCGCGCCGGACTTCAAGAGCACCTTCATGATGGCGAACGTCTTCAAGCCAGCAGAAAGGTTCCCAGGCTCCAACCCCCGAGCGAAGCCCTCTTCGAGATACGTAAGGTGACCGCGACTTTCGCTCCTCTCGAAATGCCCCGGACATAAGGAGGAAACCTTGTCCATGAGAACCTTCAGGTGTCGCTCCTTCGCGATCTCTTCGAACAGCGAGGACTCGCTGTCATCGTTACGGATGGTCGCCTGAATCAAATCTTGCCGCAGCTCCTCCTGGTGTCCAAGGAGGGGCTTGAACCGAAAAGCGGGGCCGTAGGGTCCTCCGAGAGAATCGATCAGGAACGGGTCGTCCAGATAATGCGCCCTGAATCGCAAAACCCTCCTATCGTGCACCTCCGCCACCTCGTCACTTGCAACCGAGAAAACCGTAGATGCGTCCTTTATCTGGAGTTCGACCTTCCCGGGCTCTTCGCCGAAAACCGAATTGATCTGGCCGTTGAACTCGCTTCGGAACCTGTTTGTCGCAATCGCACGAAATACCTCATCATCGGAGATATCCATGATCTCGATAATCTGATCGGCAACTCCTGCTACGCCATTCGTGAAATCGGATTCGATCTCACGGGAGATCTCCTCCCCGTAATACTCCTTTATCTCATCAATAAGCTCGTCCCTCGTGCACTCGCCCGAAAAAACCCTGTCGATGAAACTATTCATTCTTCCAGCAGTTCGCCTGTGGCGAGACGTGGAGTCGAGAGGGCTTCCCACATATGCCTTCCTGATGGCGCGCTCAACACTATTGCGCCTCATGCGGTCGATTTTGTTCTCCGAATCGGACATGCTGTTGAAGGCCGCATAAAGCGCTTTTCCAACCGTGCTTTTCCCCGTCCCGTTCTCCCCGGCGATCACGGCAATACCATTAATCTCGATATCGGCCTCAGCGACCCTGCCGATGTTTTTCATCTTGATTTTCAATGCATATCACCAGCTCTAAACTCGCGAGACTCAATAGCTCGATTATCGCACAGAGAGATCGACTTCTCGAGGACTCCCTAAATGGAACGCGCGGTGAGGACATGGCTCGCCGCCGTCCGCTTCGCGTTCGCGCGGGGGAAGGTGACGACCAGGGACCTCTCCGGGCTCATCGAGAGGAGCGCCAGATTCTCCTCGTCCATTTGAACTGTATCGTATTCAAGGACACTTGACTTAGAGGAATGGCGTTGAGCGGCGATAATCGTTTCAGCGCCAAAAAGAAAGGAGTGTCAGTCATGGCAGACGGGCCCTCCTACACAGCGGGGTACCGCGCCGAGGCCGCAGACTTCGCCGCCGCGTCGGGGAAGCCCATCGCCCAAGTGGCAGCCGACCTCGGCATCAACGAGAAGACCCTGGGAAGATGGGTGACGGTCAGGAAGAAGGAGCTGACCAACCACCCGGTCGCGGCGGCCGCAAGTGCATGCGCGAGCTCGAGCCCGAGAACGAGCTCCTAAAAGGCCCCGACCTCACATTGGAGGCCGGGGCCCGTAGATTTTGGAATATGCCTAGAAATCTACCGCGGTTGAGTGCTACTCGGCGTCGGCGAAGCCGTTGGGGTTGTGGCTCTGCCAGTTCCAGCTATCGCGGCACATGTCCGCGATGTCGTACTGGGCCTTCCAGCCCATCATGCGCTCGGCCTTGGAGGCATCGCACCAGTTGGCAGCGATGTCGCCGGCGCGGCGCTCGCGGATCACGTAGGGCAGCTCCTTGCCACAAGCCTTGGAGAAGGCGGCGACGACCTCGAGTACCGAGGTGCCGGTGCCGGTGCCCAAGTTAAAGATCTCGACGCCGGTCTTGCCGTTCATCCAGTTAAGGGCGGCAACGTGACCAGATGCCAGATCGCACACGTGGATGTAGTCGCGCACGCCGGTGCCGTCGGGGGTGGGGTAGTCGTTGCCAAAGACCTGAACGGCCTCGAGCTTGCCCACGGCGACCTGGGCGACATAGGGCACCAGGTTGTTGGGGATGCCCTTGGGGTCCTCGCCGATCAGGCCCGACGGATGAGCGCCAATGGGGTTGAAGTAACGGAGCAGCACGACGTCCCACTCGGGGTCGGCGGTGTGGACGTCCATAAGGATCTGCTCGATCATCCACTTGGTCCAACCATAGGGGTTGGTCGCGGGCTTCTTAGGATCCTCCTCGGTGACGGGCGGGTTGTCCGGGTCGCCATAGACGGTCGAGGAGCTCGAGAAGATGATGGACTTGCAGCCATGGTTGCGCATGACGTCGATGAGCACCAGGGTGTTCTCGATGTTGTTGTGGTAGTACTCGACGGGCTTGCTCACCGACTCGCCGACGGCCTTAAAGCCGGCAAAGTGGATGACGCGGTCGATCTGATGGGTATCGAAGATCTTGTTCATCGCGTCGCGGTCGAGCACGTTGGCCTCGTAGAAGGTGAGGTTCTTGGCGGCCTCGTCGCCCACGATGGTCTTGACGCGGTCGATGGCGACGGCGCTGGAGTTGGAGAGATCATCGACGATGACGACCTGATAGCCACCCTCGAGCAGCTGAACGACGGTGTGCGAGCCGATAAAGCCGGCGCCACCGGTAACGAGGACGCAGGTGTCTTTGGGGTCGAGTGCTTTGGACATGTAGTCTCCTATCGAATCAGGAACACTTCTTCAGGGGAGTATAGCGCAGGCAGGGACGCCCAAATCGTGCGCTGTAGGAAAAGCAGAGGACTGTGCTAACGTACTCATCAGAAGAGCTTGCGTACGCATAACCTGATCTTTGGCATTTGCTTACGAGCCGCTGACCTTGTAGTTTCCTGCCGTTCGTGGAAATCGTTGGGACGCGCCATATGTACGCTAATATGTATGAGTTGAGCGACATATAAATAAACATGTAACGGAGTACATATGTCACCAAACAGCGATTCCATCCTTTCCCAGGAGCTCTCGCGCCGCACTGCCCTCAAGGCCCTGTTCGGCGCCGCTTCTGCGGCAGTTCTTTTTGGCCTGCCCGCTCGCGCCCATGCGGCGGAGGCTTCCAAAGAAACCACCGATAAACTGAATGCTGCCCAGGCCCAGCTCGACGAGGTTCAGGCCCAGCTCGACAGCATTGCAAATGAGTATGCGGCGCTGGCCAACAAGAATGCCCAGACCCTCAACGACATCGAGAATGTCCAGGGCAAGATTGACGATACGCAGGCCCAGATCGATGAAAAGAAGGCCGAGCTCAAGAAGAAGCGCAACGACCTTTCCGATCGCGTGGCCGCCAGCTACAAGTCCGGCGGCACGAACATCCTGTCGCTGCTGCTGGCCTCTGGCTCGTTTGAGGAACTCGTCGCCAACGCGCATTACGTTGAGAAGATCAACAAGAGCGACCGCGACGCCATCGAGGACATTCAGACCATCCAGGAAGAGCTCGATGCGCAAAAGACCGAGCTCGAGTCGCAGAAGGCCGACTTAGAGAAGCTCAAGGACCAGCAGACTGCCCAGATGCAGGACATGCAGGCCAAGCAGCAAGAAGTCCAGACCGTGCTGAACGGTCTTTCCGACGACGTCAAGGAGCTCATGGCTCAGCGCGATTCCGAGATCCTCGCTGCCGCCCAGGCTGAGGAGGCTGCCAGGAAGGCTGCCGCTGCCGCGGCTGCCGCGAACAAGAACAATTCCTACTCGGGTGGTTCGAGCTCGGGTGGTGGATCGTACGCGCCCGGAACTCCGCAGCAGAATGCCGGCTCGGGCAAGCAGCAGGCTGTCGTCAACGCGTGCTACTCCACGCCTTCGCCGGGTCAGAACTGGTGCGCGGCGTGGGTCACCAATGTCTTCCGTAACGCCGGCGTTGGCTACTTTGGCGGCAATGCGTGCGACATGTTTAACGCCTGGTGCTATAGCTCCGACCGCTCGGCGCTGCAGGTGGGCATGATCGTGGCCGATTCCTCGCACAGCGGCACGGGTGCTCCGGGCCTTATCTACGGTCATGTGGGTATCTACGTTGGCGGCGGTATCGTTATGAGCAACGAGGGTGCCATTACGTCTAAGTCGCTTGATTCGTTTATTAGCTTCTATGGCACTGGCTCTGGCGTGCGTTGGGGCTGGCTCGGCGGTATTGCGCTGTCGTAGCTGCGGTTTGAAGCAAGTTGGTCCGGGGCTGGGGGCGAGGCATAAGGTTGCCTGCTCTACAGTCCTGCGCAAGACGAAGGCCACATTAAGTGGCCTTCTTTGCGTGCGGAACTCGCGACCAACCTTATGCCTCGCCCCCAGCCCCGGACCTTCCGGGTCCAAGGCGTGACACACCGGACTGGGTTGTCTGAATAAATATGGTGAAGGCCCCTTTCGGGGCCTTCTTTGTTAAAGGAATTCGCCTACTCGGTGGACTTCGGGTTCTAGGTCTACGTCGAACTGCTCTTTGACTTTGGCTTGGATGCCGCGGATGAGTTCGTCGACATCGGCGGCGGTGGCGTGGTTGGCGTTGACGATAAAACCGCAGTGCTTTTCGCTTACCTGCGCGCCGCCAACGGCGTGTCCTCGCAGGCCGGCATCCATGATGAGCTTGCCGGCAAAGTAACCCTCGGGGCGCTTGAAGGTGGAACCGGCACTCGGCATGTCGAGCGGCTGCTTGTCCTCGCGGCGCTGGCGGTAGTCGTCCATGTCGGCCTTGATCATCGCGGCGTTGCCCGGTGCGAGGTTGAAGGTGGCAGAAAGAACGATAAAGCCGTCGTCGGCGATGCGACTCTTGCGATAGCCCAGGTTGAGCTCATCGACATCGAACTCGATGATGTTGCCGCTGCCGCGGGTGCCGTCGTCGAGCATGCGGGCGGGCTTGTAGACGCGCACAGACTCCAGCACGTCTGCCATGCAGGCACCGTAGGCGCCGGCGTTCATGTAGCAGGCACCGCCGACCGATCCGGGGATGCCCGAGATGGGCTCCATGCCGGTGAGACCGGCCTCGGCTGCCGCCGCGGCGACATCGGAAAGCAAGGCGCCGGCCGCCGCCGTGACGTGCGTACCGTCGACCGTAATGTCGGAGAGGCCTTCGCCCAACGCCACGACGACGCCGCGGATGCCCTTGTCGCCGACGAGCAGGTCGGAGCCGTTGCCCACGATGGTGAGCGGCAGGTCGCAGCGATAACAGGTGTCGAGCGTGGCGACGAGGCCCTGCTCGGTATCGGGCGTGACAAAGACGTCGGCCGGGCCGCCGATCTTAAACGTGGTGTGCTCGCGCATGGGCTCGCTCATCAGCACGTTGTCCTCGCCGGCAACGCCAGCAAGCGCGCACAGCAGGTCCTCGTTAAAAAAGTCGTTCTCGTGCATACGAATATCCGCCTTTTGGTGGTCGTTGTCATCAATCGATTGCAATATACCCCACCCGGACGGATTTGGTGCGCTGGCGGCGATAAAACAGCCGTCTACCGGATTGGTAAAGTGTTTATCACCGAGGTAGAGGGGCGGTCGCTATACTTTCAAGAGATTGCGCGTAAACCTGGAAGGAGCGAGATGGCCAACAAAGTCACCCTCAAGCAGATTGCCCAGGAGGTGGGGCTTTCCCCCTCGTCGGTCTCGCTTGTTCTCAATAATCGGCCCTGTCGCATCTCGGAAGAAAACCGCAAGCTCATCAAGGAGGTCGCGGCGCGCAACCACTATGTCCCCAACCAGATTGCGCGTAGTCTGGTCATGCGCGAGTCGCGCACGCTGGGCCTTATCGTCCCTAACATCGAGAGCCGCTTTTTTGCCTCGCTCGCCGGTAGCCTGGAAAAGCGCTGCCGCGAGGACGGCTATGCGCTCTTCATTACCAGCTCGGGTGGAAGTGCTGACGACGATCTGGAGCTGCTGCGCCAGCTGGTGACGCGCGGCGTCGATGGCGTCTTCCTGGTCGTGGGCGACGAGTTCTCCGACGACCGCGCCCTGCGCGAAGAAGTCAGCCACCTGCCCATCCCGGCCGTAATGGTCGACCGTGCCATTGAGGGACTCGAGTGCGACAAGGTGATGTTCGATCACGAGATGGGCGGCTACATGGCCACCCGCTATCTGATCGAGCAGGGTCACCGTCGCATTGCCTGCTTGGTTAACGCGCGCCGTTCCAATACGGGGCGTAAGCGACTTGCCGGCTATGAGCGCGCGCTGCGCGAGGTTGGCCTGCCTATCGACGCACGTTTGGAGTTTGAGAGCGAGTACTACATTCCGAGTGCCTACGAGGCCTCGGAGGCGGTGCTCGCAACTGATGCCACCGCTGTGTTCGCAAGTTCGGATAACATCGCCCTCGGTCTGCTCAAGCGCTTGCACGAGATGGGGAAGAGCATCCCGGGCGATATCTCGGTGGTGAGCTATGACAACTCGGCAGCCGACGTTCTCTTTGAGCCGGCGCTGACCGCGATTGAGCAGGATCCTGGTGTCCTTGCGGAGCATGCTTTTGGCTGCATGTCCAAGCGTCTTGCCGGTAGGGGCGGCAGGCGTGCCGAAGAGGTCGTCCTGGAGCCGGCGCTTATCGTTAAGGGCAGCGTGCTCGAACTTACCGAATGTAGCTAAACGTACTTGTTTGTTTGCATAGGTTGCATGCGGAGTGTCTGCTATTTGCCGGCGGGGCCGGGGTGCCTGCCTTGTTTTGAGAAGTTCGCGGAGCCCACTTCTCAAAACAAGGCAGGTACCCCGGCCCTCGTCCGTGAACTCTTCCGCTGGGCGAGCCATAGACGCCGCGCACCGATAGGATAAAGCAGTGGCTTGAAATTGGTGCTATATTCAGCATGAGTTGTTTAATGCTAGTACGGGAGGCTGATATGGGGCTGTTCAAGAAGAAAAACCCGCAGGATGCCTTTGATCCCGATGTGTTTACCATCACGGATACGATTTTGGACCCGCCGCGGTTTACATTTTTGCCGGCTATCTACCAGGATGCCACGCGCCGCAAGTGGGCTGTGCATCAACGCGGTGGCGAGCCGAAGATTTTTGACTATGCGGACGTGTTGCAGTGCGAGATTGTCGAGACCGGAAATCCCGAGGATGTGCCGGAGGTTAGCAAGCGCGAACTAGCTCAGCAGATTTTAATTAATCCAGCTCAGGCTACCAAAAACAACGCTGCCAAGCGTAATATGTGCCTTGGTATGGGTGTCATCGTTGCCGTGCAAACCGGCGAGGATGAGATTTCGAAGCTTGAGATTCCGGTGACCGCGGGCGAAGTCAAGCGAGACTCCGGCCTATATCGATCGTATCGGAACGTTGCGGAGCAGATCAAAGAAGCCTTCGACGCCATGGGGCGTCCGGAGCAATGATGCCCGCAGCATCAAGCGGTTGAGGAGCCTTGCCCATGTCGAGTGAACCATATGCGATTCCGCCCAAAGATCGCGCCTTTGAGGGCATTCTTTGGTATATCAAACATTATGGCCTGCAGGGTGGTGACCGGCTGCCCGCCGAGCGTGTGCTCTGTGAAGAGCTGGGCGTGTCACGCACGGCGTTGCGCGCTGCGATCACGCGTCTTATTTCGTGCGGAACTTTGGAAAGCCGCCGCGGTTCGGGCACCTATGTGTGTCCTCCCAAACCGCTGAATATCTTTCAGGAAACATGGAACTATACGCAGGCGGTGGAGAGGGTTGGCTCAAAGTCGACCGCACGCCTGGTTTGGTCCAAGGTCGTGTACGCCGATATCGATCTGGCCCAAAAAGCCCAGATCGACCTGGGTACACCGCTCTTCTGCATTCGACGTGTGCGCGTGGTTAATGGTTCCCCGGCGTCGATTGAGACGGCTCACGTCAATCTGTCTTTGTGCCCCTCGCTTCCCGATCACGATTTTGAGCAGGAAAGCCTCTACGACGTTTTGCTCAAAGAGGGGAATGTCCATGTGGCGCACGGCAAGGAGCATATTTCCATCAGCCGTCTGAACGCCGACGAGGCCAAGTTGCTGGGCGCTCAGGAGGGCACGCCGGTGTTTTACAAAGCTTCGCACGAGCGTGACGAGAACGATGGCTTTGTCGAGTATTGCAAGTCCGTGATTCTGCCGACCAAGTATCGTTTTGCCGATAACGGCGAGGCAGACGGCGTTGCGACGAAGGTAGGTGTCGAATGGCTGATGCAGTAGAAGACTTGCCGGTTTACAAACAAATTCGCCGCTGCATTGCGGAGCGAATCGAGCGCGGCGACTACCCGACGGGCTCGATGATTCCGTCCGAAAACGAGCTGGCCGAGGAGTTTGGCACGACGCGCCTGACAATCCGAAGCGCCATGGACGAGCTGGTCAAAAGTGGCCAGATTCGTCGCGTGCAGGGCAAAGGCGCCTTTGTGGGACACAAGTGGTTTGACGAGCACGAACGCAAGGGCGGCTTCCGTCAGTCGGTTCTGGCATCGGGCGCGACGCCGTCGGTGCGCATCCTGGCGCGCTCCAAACGCTACGCCGGCCCGTATTATGCCGACTTGTTTGGCATCGCCGAGGACGATCTACTTTACTCGGTGCGCCGCCTCAACTGCATCGATGGTGAGCCCGTATCGATCGAGATGACGCTGATTCCGTGCCTGCTGTTTCCGGGCATCGAAGGCGTGGACATTTCGGTATTCAGCCTGTTCGAGACCTACGATATGTTGGGACGCAAGCCAGATCAGTCGGTAGAGAAACTCGATATCGAGGCGCTGGGCGCACGCGATGCGAGCTTGCTTAATCTTGAGCCGGGCGATCTTGCGCTCGTGCTGGAAGGCCTGACCTATGACTCGAGTGGGCAGGCAATCGAGCATGCCAAGTCTTTTACCCGCGGCGACGCCGGCGGATATACCTACAACTATTAGCGTCTAGAGCGTCCCTGCGCACAGCGGGGGCGCTCGTTTTTACGGATATATGTCGCTTGACCGATGAGCGGCAAAAACTGACCGTCTACCGAGAGGGGAGGATGAAATCAAAAAATCGGTATTAAAAACGGCTAACCTGTAATCGTTCACTGGTATTAAGAACCTTTGAATTGTTGAGCTTGGGACAAGATGTCCACAAGGTTAAGCGGTGCGACGGGGCGGCAAGCCCGTTCAATCCGTGCGACAATTCAAACTGCTCGTGAAAGGAGCGGGAATGAAGGAGACCGAGAAGATCGAGATCATGCACTTCGACCAGGAGGGCTACCTCGAGGACGGCAGGAACGTCTACGAGGCCGGCAAGAAGATGACCGCCCTGGCCGACCGCGTGCACGAAGAGGGCTACGACGCCGTCTTCCTGATGGGCGTCGGCGGCACCTGGGACGAGTTCATGCAGCTCGAGTACCTCATGAACAAGTTCGGCGACCGCGACCTCGAGGTCTACCTGATCCACGCCGCCGAGTGGAACGTCATGGGCCACAAGCGCATGACCGACAAGTCCGTCGTGCTGACCGCCTCCGAGTCCGGCACCACCCCCGAGGTGCTCGAGGCCGTCGGCAAGATGAGGGAGATGGGCGTGCGCGTCTTCGCCATGACCAACCCCGAGGGCAAGATCGGCCAGGCCGTGGGCGCCGAGAACTGCGTCATGATGGCCTCCGACCACGGCGCCGGCGGCTGCGAGAAGGGCTACTACCTCGCCGACTGCTTCGGCCTGCGCCTGCTCAACCGCCGCGGCTGCTTCCCCAAGTTCGACCTGTTCATCGAGCAGACGAAGGACGTCTGGAAGGACATGCTCGACATCCGCAAGCGCTTCGAGCCGCGCGCCGAGGAGCTCGCCAGGAAGTACGCGCTGGCCGACTACACCATGTTCATCGGCTCGGGCGCGCTGTGGGGCGAGACCATCCTGTACTCCATGTGCCTGCTCGAGGAGATGCAGTGGAAGCGCATCCGCCACATCACCTCGCACGACTTCTTCCACGGCACGCTCGAGCTGCTCGAGCCCGGCGTCCCGGTGTTCCTGTTCATGGGCGAGGACGAGTGCCGCGCCCTCGACGAGCGCGTCCGCGCCTTCCTCACCAGCGGTGTGACCGGCGACGAGGACTACGTCATCATCGACACCGCCGAGTACGCGATCCCGGGCCTGGACGACGACTTCCGCGTCATCGTGTCGCCCTGGATCCTGTCCGTGCTGACCACCGACCGCCTCTCGCGCAACTACGAGCTGGTCACCAAGCACAACCTCAAGTACCGCCGCTACTACCACCAGTTCGACTACTAATTTCATTTGGGGGAAACCGCAATGAGGCAATACATCTTCGCCAGCCACGCGCATTTTGCGACCGGCATCAAGGAGAGCACCGAGCTGCTCTCGGGCGCGCGCGATAACGTTCACGATTTGTCAATGTTTGTCGACGGCCGCACCGACGTCGCCGAGGAGGCCGCCAAGCTCCTGGCGACCTTCGACCCCGCCGACGACGTAATCGTGTGCACCGACCTGTTTGGCGGCAGCGTCAACAACGAGTTCACCAAGATCGTCCAGACGCGCCCCAACACCTACCTGGTTGCCAACATGAATCTGCCGCTGCTGATCCAGCTGCTCTTTTCGGACCAGGAGGCTCCCGCCGATCAGGTTATCCGCGAGATCCTCGCGGCTGACGACACGCGCGTCAAGTTTGTCAACGACCTGCTGACCGATGCGGATGACGAGGAAGAGTTCTAGTCACCGCCTGCTATTAATGGGGCCGGGTTTCCGGCATGAGACCTTTGGGGGTCAATCATGATTCAACTGCTTCGCGTCGACCATCGTCTGCTTCATGGCCAGGTGGCCGTCTCTTGGGTCCAGGGCTTGGGCTCTGACTGCATCTTCTGCGTTGGCGACAAGGTTGCCAACGATCCCGTCTGGAAGACTACGCTCAAGATGGGAAAGCCGGCCAACGTCAAGCTCGTCATCAAGGACATGGAGCACGCCATCGAGGCCATCAACTCCGGTGTTACCGATAAGTACAAGATGATCATCTGCGTCGCCAGCATCGCCGAGGCCAAGCAGCTTGTCGACGGCTGCCCGCAGATCACCTCCGTCAACCTGGGCAACACCAAGTCCAAGGACGAGCAGCGTCCCGATGCCCGTAAGATCTCCCGCCAGATCTTTGTGACTGCTGCCGAGGAAGAGGACATTCGCGAGCTCGTCGGCCGCGGTGTCGAGGTCGAGATTCGCGCTCTGGCCGACGACCCCAAGGTCGATGCCCTAAGCGCCCTCTAATTGGGAACCACGGGCGGCGCGCACGGCGCCGCCCCTATTCGTGGGCGTACCGGATAAACGCTTTACCCGTTACCCCCATCTACCGTTCACCGGGAGTACACGCCCGTTGAGCGATTGGTATTAAATAGTTTTCTCATAACTATATAATTGGTATCAAATCATTTGCACCGGTTTAGGTGTTAACAGCACACCGGTACAAGCTGGATCTGTCTGGGCGATTGTCGGCATGGAAAAGGGCGCGCTGACAAGTCGGGAATCGCCGCGCGGATCCAAGAGGGATCAAAGGGAGGAACAATGCTTGTTCAAGCGATCCTCATCGGACTTATCGCTGCCTTCGGTAAGCTCGATTATCAGCTCGGTACGCTCTATGCGTTCCGCCCGATCGTTCTGTGCCCGCTCGTCGGCATAGTCCTCGGGGACCTGCAGTCCGGCCTCGCCATCGGTGCGAGCCTCGAGCTGCTCTTCATGGGTTCAATCTCCATCGGCGCTTACGTGCCGCCCGATGAGTGTATTGGCGGTGTGCTCGCCTGCGCCTTCGCTATTCAGCTGGGTCAGAGCACCGAGGCCGCTATCGCGCTCGCGATGCCCATCGCCACTCTGTGCCTGGCCATTAAGAACGTCGTCAACGCCGGTATGCCCCTTCTGGTCGACCGTGCCGACGTCTTTGCCAGCAAGGGTAACCTCAAGGGTATCTACGCTATGCACTGGATTATCGGTCTCGTGATTGTCGTCCTGGCCTTTATCCTGTGCTCGGTCTCCTTCTATCTGGGTGCCGACGCCGTTCAGGGCCTGCTCGACTTCATCCCGACGTTCGTCCTCGATGGCTTTGGCGTCGCAGCCAACATCCTGCCTGCCATGGGCTTCGCCATGCTCGGCCGTCTGGTGCTTACCAAGCAGCTCGTGCCGTTCTACTTCCTGGGCTTCCTGCTGTGCTCCTATGCCAACGTGCCCGTCCTCGGCGTCGCTCTGATCGCAATCATCATCGGCATCGACAAGTACGACCTGCTGGGCCTTGGTGGCGCCCAGCCCCAGCTTTCTGTGGAAGGGGATGAGGACGATGACTTCTAATTCCGAGAACCAGATTACTCGCTCCGACCTCATTAAGAGCGCCGTGAACACCGGCGCCCTGGGCATGGAATTCTCCTGGACCTACTACAAGCAGATGAACATTGCCTTCTGCCTGATGGTCGCCAACATGCTCAAGAAGATCTATGCCGGCCGTCCCGATGATTACGCCGAGGCCTTGCACCGTCACAGCGCATTCTTCAACATCACCCCGCAGCTCGCTCCCTTCGTGGGCGGCATCGCGATGGCCATGGAAGAAAAGGTCGCTCGTGGCGAGGTTGAGCCCGAGAGCGTCAACGACATCAAGGCCGCCCTCATGGGTCCGCTTTCCGGCCTGGGTGACTCCTTCTTCCTGTCCACCCTGCGCGTCGTCGCCGCTGCCGTGGGCATCAGCCTGTGCCAGGCCGGCAACGTCTTTGGCCCCATCGCCTTCCTGCTCGTCTACAACATCCCGGCGTTCCTGATTCGTATCTTTGGCGCTATCAAGGGTTATGAGCTAGGCATTGGCTTCCTCGACGAGGCTCAGAAGACCGGCCTGATGCAAAAGATCATGGCCTGCGTCGGCATTGTCGGCGTTATGGTCGTCGGCGCCATGAGCAAGGACATGTTCTGGGCTTCGTTGCCCATCGCCATTGGTCAGGGCGACTCCGCCCAAACTCTCCAGGACATCCTGGACGGCATCATGCCCGGTATGCTCGGTATGGCCGCCTTCTGGCTCTACTACTGGCTGCTCTCCAAGAAGATCAACCCGATGGTCCTGATCCTCTGCACCATGGTCGTGGGCATCATCGGCGCTTACTTTGGCGTGCTTGCCTAATATGTTCGAATCGCGCTTCCATCGCGTCTAACGGTTGCGTCGATCTTTGGGGGGCTTGTCGCATCTGCGGCGGCCCCCTGTTTTTTAAAACTCCGTACGAAAGGGGAGGGCTATGGTCGTACCCGAGCTTTCGCTCATGAACATCAACCATCGCTACTACAGCATCGAGACGTTTTTTAAGGCTGCAGGTGAGGCCGGCTATCGCAATATCGAGCTGTGGACCGGCTCGATGCACCTGTATGTGGATTGCCATGAGCACGAATCGGTGGATAAGATTCGCGATCTTGCCGCCCAGTATGGCATCAAGATCGTGTGCGTGTGCCCCGAGCAGAACAACCCCAAGCCGTGGAACGTCGCGGTGCGCGGTGAGGCGGGCCAAAAACGCATCCTCTCGTACTTTAAGAATGTGATCGACGTTGCCGTTGAGTTGGGCGTGCCGCAGATTCTGGTGACGAGTGGTTGGGCCTATCTGGACGAGCCGGCTGAGGACGCCTGGGCCCGCAGCGTTGCCATGCTGCGCTCGGTGTGCGACTACGCCGATACGCGCGGTATTCGCGTCGCGCTCGAGGCCCTGCAGCCGTCGGAGTCCGTGT
This sequence comes from uncultured Collinsella sp., assembly GCA_902462065.1. Taxonomy (GTDB): domain Bacteria; phylum Actinomycetota; class Coriobacteriia; order Coriobacteriales; family Coriobacteriaceae; genus Collinsella. The sequence goes on along the minus strand of CABQAK010000018.1, from coordinate 16,878 downwards.
TGGTCAACACCGCACAGGATGTCGCGCGCATCCTCGAGGCGGTCGATCGTCCCAACCTGAAGGCCTGTATCGACTTTGGCGCCATGGAAGTTGCCGGCGACACGATCGACGGCTACTTTGAGGTTTTGGGCGACAAGATCGTTCACACCCACTTTGTAGATGTGGGCGGCGGCACGACGCATCTTGCCTGGGGCGACGGCGAGCGTGATATGCGTGCCGACCTCGAGGCACTCATGCGCCACGGCTATACGGGCTATGTCTCGGCCGAGACGTGTGATGGCCGCTACTATCAGGATCCGTCCAAGGCGACGACTCAGGTTATCGAGATGTATCGCCGTGTGACAGCGGAGATGGAAGCCGAATAACTAAACTGCGCGGTTGCGCCGGAAACGCTTGGGCGGGTCTGGCGCAACGCTTTTATAGCCGGCGAGTTGTGGAGCGCCCGTTGGTAGTGGCGCTCGAAATAAACAACTATTGGCGTTGTAATACCACTCGGGTGAGGAAACCGACCGTTCGCCGCAAATTCCCGTGAGTTTGGATTGGTATTAAATAACAAGCAATCGTATGGCTATAATTGGTATCAGCAAGAAGCGCGATGTATAGAATTGCGCACATGTGATGGGAGGACACACATGAAAGAGACCGAGAAAATCGAGATCATGCACTTCGACCAGGAGGGCTACCTCGAGGACGGCAGGAACGTCTACGAGGCCGGCAAGAAGATGACCGCCCTGGCCGACCGCGTGCACGAAGAGGGCTACGACGCCGTCTTCCTGATGGGCGTCGGCGGCACCTGGGACGAGTTCATGCAGCTCGAGTACCTCATGAACAAGTTCGGCGACCGCGACCTCGAGGTCTACCTGATCCACGCCGCCGAGTGGAACGTCATGGGCCACAAGCGCATGACCGACAAGTCCGTCGTGCTGACCGCCTCCGAGTCCGGCACCACCCCCGAGGTGCTCGAGGCCGTCGGCAAGATGAGGGAGATGGGCGTGCGCGTCTTCGCCATGACCAACCCCGAGGGCAAGATCGGCCAGGCCGTGGGCGCCGAGAACTGCGTCATGATGGCCTCCGACCACGGCGCCGGCGGCTGCGAGAAGGGCTACTACCTCGCCGACTGCTTCGGCCTGCGCCTGCTCAACCGCCGCGGCTGCTTCCCCAAGTTCGACCTGTTCATCGAGCAGACGAAGGACGTCTGGAAGGACATGCTCGACATCCGCAAGCGCTTCGAGCCGCGCGCCGAGGAGCTCGCCAGGAAGTACGCGCTGGCCGACTACACCATGTTCATCGGCTCGGGCGCGCTGTGGGGCGAGACCATCCTGTACTCCATGTGCCTGCTCGAGGAGATGCAGTGGAAGCGCATCCGCCACATCACCTCGCACGACTTCTTCCACGGCACGCTCGAGCTGCTCGAGCCCGGCGTCCCGGTGTTCCTGTTCATGGGCGAGGACGAGTGCCGCGCCCTCGACGAGCGCGTCCGCGCCTTCCTCACCAGCGGTGTGACCGGCGACGAGGACTACGTCATCATCGACACCGCCGAGTACGCGATCCCGGGCCTGGACGACGACTTCCGCGTCATCGTGTCGCCCTGGATCCTGTCCGTGCTGACCACCGACCGCCTCTCGCGCAACTACGAGCTGGTCACCAAGCACAACCTCAAGTACCGCCGCTACTACCACCAGTTCGACTACTAAGAGCTGGTCACGGGTCCGATATCTTGGCTGGTTGATATCTCGACCCTGCACAAGGGCGTTCGCAATTGCGCGGGCGCCCTTTTTGCGTTGTGACAAGAGACTGCTGCTAACCGCTTGCCCTATGTTTCCAAATGAATACGGTGTGAGCCGAGGAGGACGATTCTCCCCGCAAACACTCTAGTATGCTAAAGTACCCAGAAGACCGGCGGAGCTATGCCGGTCTTTCGTTCTATATGAAACACAGCATGAGGAGGCTCACCAGATGACGGCCACACCGTGGGGATTCCGGGACATATTGCCCGAGGAGGCTCAGGCGCGCGAGGAGATCGCGCTGACGGTGAAGGGCTGCTTTAGGGAGCATCATTACCTGCCGGTCGAGACGCCGCTACTCGAGGACAAGGGTTCGCTCGAGGAAGGCGGCCGCATTGCGGATACGCCGTTTAAGCTCTTTGATGACGACGGTCGCCTGCTGGTGGTCCGTCCCGACAACACGCTGCCGATCGTTCGCCTGGTTTCGACTCGCATGCGCGCGGCCGACCTGCCCCTGCGCCTTCGCTACGAGGCGCCGGTGGTTCGCGAGTGCCAGCGCAATGCCGGCGGCTCGCGCCAGTTTACACAGCTGGGCTTTGAGCTTATCGGTGCGGGCGATACCGCGGGCGATGTCGAGATTGTCTCGCTCGTGGCCGAGGCGGTGCGCAAGCTGGCGCTGCCCGATGCACGCATTATCGCAGGTAGCGTGCGTCCGTTTAAGGAACTGCTCGCGGCGTGCGAGGATCGCGAGCTGGCCGCCGAGGCCCTGCGCTGCGTGCACGCCAACGACTTTGTGGGCCTCGATGCCCGCGTGGCGGCAAGCACCGAGTCCGATGCCGTCAAGGCCGCCATTAGCGAGCTGCCGCGTCTGCACGGCGGTGCCGAGGTACTCGACCGCGTTGACGCGCTGCTGGAGGCCGCCGGTATCGTCGCGCCGCTGACGCGCGAGCTGCGTGCCCTGGTTGAGGGCCTTGCACCCGAGGACGCCCAGGTGCTGTCGTTCGACTTCTCTATCATGAACTCGTTTGATTACTACACGGGCCTGGTCTTTAAGGCTTATGCCGGCGGACTGCCCGATCCGGTCGGTTCGGGCGGACGCTATGACTCCATCTTTACCGGCGCATTTGGCGACGGCATCGAGGTGCCGGCGGCGGGCTTCGCCTTTTCGCTCGAGCGCCTGGAGGCCGCGTGCACCTCGGCCGAGGATGCCGCTTCCGACGGCGATCACGCCGCGGGCCGTGGCGCCGAGGGCCCGCTGCGCATCGCTGTGCCCAAGGGCTCGCTTAAGGCCGACACGCTCGACGTGCTCGAGACCGCGGGTTTGGACGTCTCTGAGCTGCGTGACCCCGGCCGTCACCTGATCGTGCGCGGCCGCGACACGCGTGCCGGTGAGGGCGCGGTCGGAGATATCGAGTTTGTCATTGTGCGCCCCAGTGACGCGCCCGCCTTTGTGGGCTGCGGCGGCGCCGACTGCGGCATCTGCGGTTGGGACTCGCTTATCGAGGCCGACCTCAACCTGCTGCAGCTGGTCGACCTGGGCTATGGTCTGTGCACCTTTATCGAGGCGGAGCCCGCGTGGCGCGCCGGCCAGGCCGAGCGCAACTATGCCCGCCGCGGTTCGCTTCGCGTGGCCACCAAGTACCCGCGCATTGCGAGTGCCTGGTATGCCGAGCGCGGCGTGAACGCCGATATCGTCTCGCTGCACGGTAACATCGAGCTGGGCCCCATTGTCGGCATGACCGATCGCATCGTGGACATCACCGCCACGGGCGCCACGCTGCGCGACAACGACCTGGTCATCACCGGCCGCATCATGGACTGCACGGCCCGCTTCTTTGTCAATCCGGGTGCTGCGCGCCTGGATCCGCGCGTACGCAATCTGGCAGATCGCTTGGCCGCGGCCGTTAAGGACAAGCATTTTGAGCCCGTCGCGGGCTCGGCACAATAGCGCGAGCGCGCACGGGCGCCCCAACGTACGGGCTGCGGGCCGATTGGCGCCGCCGCCCGGCCTCTCGTTTTTCGAACACAACCTCGACCGATAGGGGATACCGATATGAAGACCATCAAGCTTGCTCCCGGTGAGCGCCTCGTTACCAACCAGCTCAACCGCAAGGGCGTGCTGCCGCAAAACATCATCGACGCCGCCCGCGATATCGTGGCCAATGTGCGCGTCAACGGCGATGCCGCGGTGCGCGATTACTGCCAGCGTTTTGACGGCGTTGAGCTGCAGAGCTTCCGTCTGCCGCAAGAGCAGATCGATGCCGCGCTCGAAGGCCTCGACCCGGCCTTTGTCGCCGCGCTCGAGAAGGCCGCGCGCCAGATTCGTGAGTTCCACCAGCGCGAGGTCGAGCAGAGCTGGTTTACCACGCGTGCGGACGGCACGATGCTCGGCGTTAAGGTGACCCCGCTCGCGGCGGCCGGCATCTACGTGCCGGGCGGTCGCGCGCAGTATCCCTCCACGGTGCTCATGAACGCCATTCCCGCCAAGGTCGCCGGCGTCAAGCGCGTGGTTATGGTGACCCCGCCTCAAAAGGATGGTCTGATCAGCCCGTACACGCTTGCCGCGGCAAAGCTCGGTGGCGTGGACGAGATTTATATGGTGGGCGGCGCTCAGGCTGTAGGCGCGCTGGCGTACGGTACCGAGACCATTCCGCGCGTCGACAAGATCACCGGCCCGGGCAACGCCTTTGTTGCCGCGGCCAAGCAGATTGTCTCGGGCGACGTGGGAATCGACATGGTCGCTGGCCCCTCCGAGGTCTGCGTACTGGCCGATGCCACGGCCAAGCCCATGGTGGTCGCGGCCGACCTAATGGCCCAGGCCGAGCACGATCCGCTTGCAGCCTGCTATCTGGTGACCTGCGACGAGCAGTTTGCGCGCGAGGTCGAGGCTGGTATCGACATTCTGGTAGCGCAGTCGCCACGCGCCGAAATCACGCGTGCTTCGCTCGACAATGAGGGCACCATCGTGGTGGCCGCCGACATGGCTGCCGCCGTCGAGGCCGTGAACACCGTGGCGCCCGAGCACCTTGAGCTGCACTGCAAGGACGCGATGGGCCTGCTCGGCGGCATTCGCAACGCCGGCGCCATCTTTGTGGGCGCTTGGAGCTCTGAGCCGCTCGGCGATTATGTTGCCGGCCCCAACCACACGCTGCCGACCGGCGGCACGGCCATGTTCTCCAACCCGCTTTCGGTCGAAGAGTTCGTTAAGCGCTCGAGCGTCATTTGCTATACACCCGAGGGCCTGCTCTCCGACGCTCCCGCTACGCAGCGTCTGGCCGAGGCCGAGGGCCTGTGGGCGCACGCGCTTTCGGCCGCACTGCGCCGCCGCGTGCTGGAGCAGGGCGAGGACGCCGTGAGTGCCGAGTCGCTGGCTGCGGCCGACCTGACCAAGGTTGCCTGGCCGGGCGACGCGGTGACGACGGTTGCCGAGGGCGTGGACCTGGCAGCTGCGGGCGGTGCCGCTGGCGCGGTCGTCGAGGAGGCCTAATATGGCCGAGCTGACGCCCCGCATGAAGGAGCTCGTCCAGCCTTACTTGGCCGGCATTGAGCCCTACGATCCCAACTTTACGCCCACGCGCATCAACCTTTCGGCCAACGAGAACACCTATCCCGTGCCGGCCGGCGTGCGCGAGACGGTCGACGCCGCCCTGGCTGCCACACCGCTCAACCGCTATCCCGATCCCATGTCGAACGACCTGCGCGACGAGCTTGCTGCCTGGCATGGCGTGACGCGCGAGAACATCTGCGTGGGAAACGGCGGCGACGAGCTGCTCTATAACTATCTGCTGGCGTTTGGTGGCGCGGGGAGGACTCTGCTCAACTGCCCGCCGTGCTTTAGCGAGTATGCGTTCTTTGCGTCGCTCTGTCAGACCGAGGTGCGCGACGTGTGGCGCGACCCGGCGACCTTTGAACTCGACCAGGCGGCTGTGCTCGCGGCGGCGCCGGAGTGCAGCCTGGCCATCGTGACCTCGCCCAACAATCCTACGGGCGACGTGGCGCCGTTCGACTTTGTCGCGGCCCTGTGCGATGCGTGCCCCGGCATGGTCATGGTCGACGAGGCCTACGTTGAGTTTGCCGACGATTCGTTTGGCGCGGCCACCACGGCGCAGGGGCTTATTGCCGAGCATCCCAACCTGGTGGTTCTGCATACGCTGTCCAAGGCGTTTGGCGCCGCCGGCACGCGTCTGGGCTATGTGATCGCGGCGCCCGAGGTTATTGACGTGTTCGCGGCGATTCGCCAGATTTATTCGGTTAACGTTCTGAGCCAGGCCGCCGCGCTTGCCTGCGTGCGTGCCCGCGATGCGTACGCGCCCGTGGTGGCACAGGTTGCATCCGAGCGCGAGCGCGAGCTGTGCGCCCTGCGCGCAATGGCTGCCGAGGGTCTGACCGTGGAGGCGTGGGCGAGTGCGGCGAACTTTGTGCTCGTGCGCACGCCGCATGCCACGCGCGTGCGCGAGCGTCTGCGCGACGAGTATTCGATTTTGGTGCGCGACTTTAGCTACGCGCCGGGGCTCGCGGACTGCCTACGCATTACCGTGGGTACCCCGCAGGAAAACGACGAGGTGCTGGCTGCGTTTGCCGCGCTGGTGAAGGAGGAGATGTAGATGGGCCGTTATGCCGAGGTGACCCGCAAGACGGGGGAGACCGATATTGTCGTCAAGCTCGACCTGGACGGGAGCGGCGTGTGCGATATCTCGACCGGCGTGCCGTTTTTCGACCACATGCTCAACGCTTTTGGCCGCCATGGTCTGTTCGATCTGACGGTGCACGCGGTAGGCGACGTGGAGGTCGATGCGCACCACACCGTCGAGGACGCGGGTATTGTGCTGGGCGAGGCATTTTGCCGGGCGCTGGGCGACAAGGCGGGCATTACGCGCTTTGCCGACGCGGCGATCGCCATGGACGAGACACTTGTGATGGCTGCTGTTGATATTTCGGGCCGCGGGCAGGCCTACTGCGAGCTGCCCGTGCCGACCGAGCGCGTGGGCAGCTTCGATACCGAGCTGGCCGTCGAGTTCTTCTACGCCTTTGCGCGCGACGCCAAGCTCACGCTGCACGTGCGCGAGCTGGCGGGCAGCAACTCGCATCACATTATCGAGGCCGCCTTTAAGGCCGTGGGTCGCACGATGCGCCATGCCTGTGAGCTGGATCCCCGCGTGCAGGGCATCCCCAGCACCAAGGGCTCACTGTAGCTGACGGATCGCACAAACCACCACTAAGGTGCCTGTCCCCTTTGTGGTGGTTTTGGATGATGGGAAAAGGGAGGGTCGCGTGGGCGAACCGAAGATCGTGGTGGTCGACTACCACAAGGGCAACTTATCGAGTGTTGTGCGCGGGCTTGCGCGCGCCGGTGCCGCCGCCTGCACATCGGACGATCCGGAGCAGATCCGCAATGCCGACGGCCTGGTCATCCCGGGCGTGGGCGCGTTCTATGACGCGATCGCCTTTATGCGCCAGAGCGGCGAGGCGGATGCGGTGCTCGATGCCGTCGCCGCCGGAACTCCGCTGCTCGGTATCTGCCTGGGCCTTCAGCTATTTTTCGAGCGCGGCAACGAGGGCGTGCCTGCGGACGAGGGCGCGGTTGCCGATGGCAACACCCCCGAGCAGGCTGGCGGTCCCTGGGCCGATGGCCTGGGTATTATGCGTGGCTCGTGCACGCGCTTGAAATCGAGTCGCCTGAAGGTGCCGCACGTGGGCTGGGACCAGGTGCACATGACGCCCGCCGGTGCGGCCGACCCGCTGCTCGCCGGTTTTGCCGAGGGTGCCAACATGTATTTCACCCACAGCTACGCGGTGGCCGACGATGCCGATGCCGCCGATGTGCTGGCGCGCACGCACTATACGCGGAGCTTCCCGTGCATCGTGCGTCACGGCAACGTGTGGGGCTGCCAGTTCCATCCCGAGAAATCCTCCGCGCTGGGTCAGCGCATCCTTAAGAACTTCGTCAACATCGTCGAAGAGGCCGGCCGATGATCCTGTTTCCCGCAATCGATCTGATCGGTGGCAAGGTCGTGCGCCTGGAGCGCGGTGACCGCAGCCGCTGCAAGGTATATTCCGACGACCCCGTGGCAGTCGCCCGCTCATTTGCCGCGCAGGGTACGAGCTGGGTGCACGTCGTCGACCTGTCTGCTGCCTTTGGCGAGGACGAGGACACGTGCGCTGCCAACTCGGCGGCGATTAAGGGCATCTGCGGCATCGACGGTCTGTCTGTGGACGTGGGCGGCGGCGTTCGCTCGCTTGCACGCATCGACGAGCTGGCCGGCTACGGCGCGCGTCGCATCGCACTGGGCACGGTGCTCGTGACCGAGCCGGGTTTTGCCGAGGTGGCGGCCCAAGGCTTTGGTGAGTTGCTGGTGGCAGACATCGCCGCGCGCGACGGTCAGGTCAAGGTGAACGGCTGGCGTGATGGCGCGGGCGTGTCACTCGACGATGCCGTGGCACAGCTCACCGAGCTGGGCTTCAAGCACCTGGTGTACACCGACATCGCGCGCGACGGCATGCAGACGGGCATCGACGTGGCGACGTATCGCCACGTGGCCGAGGTCGCGGGCTTTCCCGTCGTGGCGTCGGGCGGCATCTCGACGCTCGACGACATCCGCGCACTGGCCGCGGTGGGTGAGGACGCGATTGAAGGTGCCATTACCGGTCGCGCGCTCTACGAGGGCAACTTTACGTTGGCCCAGGCACTGGACGCCGTCCGAGGGGAGGAGTAGCCCATGCTTACCAAACGCGTGATTCCCTGCCTGGATGTTAAGGACGGCCGCGTGGTCAAGGGTGTCAACTTTGTGAGCCTGCGCGATGCGGGCGACCCGGTGGAGCTGGCCCGCGCCTACGACCGCGAGGGTGCGGACGAGGTCGTCTTCCTGGACATTACCGCCACAAGCGACAATCGTGCGACGACTATCGAGATGGCGGCGCATGCTGCTGAGGAGCTGGCCATTCCCTATACCGTGGGCGGCGGCTTTCGCGACTTGGCGGGCATGCGGACCATGGTTGCCGCCGGCGCCGACAAGGTGTCGCTCAACTCGGCGGCCGTGCGCGACCCGTCGCTGATTAGCCAGGCTGCCGCGGCGTTTGGCAGCCAGGCCGTGGTCGTGGCAATCGATGCCAAGCACGTCGGCTTGCCTGGCGCATCCGGTGCCGACAAGTGGGAGGTCTTTACCGCAGGAGGCCGCAACGCCACGGGCATCGACGCGGTGGCGTGGGCCGAGGAGGCGGCTCGTCGCGGCGCCGGCGAGATTTTGCTCACCAGTATGGATCGCGACGGCACCAAGGCCGGATTTGACCTGGCGCTCACCCGCGCCGTGGCGCGCGCGGTGCCGATTCCGGTGATCGCAAGCGGCGGCGTGGGCACGCTCGAGCATTTTGCCGAGGGCGTGATCGAGGGCGAGGCCGACGCCGTGCTAGCAGCGAGCGTCTTTCACTTTGGAACCTTCAGCATTCGCCAGGTGAAGGAGTATATGGCGTCGCAGGGCATCCCTGTCAGGCTGGACTTTTAGCGCTGCGGCTTGCCCAGGCACCCGACCTTCCGGCTCCAACCCTCCTCGCGTACTTAAGTACGCGTCGTCGGGCTTGTCGCTCGGAATCTCGGGCACCTGGACAACCCTCGCCGACCTGCGAAGTTTGAATTTGGGGAGAGAAATGGAAGAGATAACCGATCCTTCAAAGCTTACATACGACGCCAAGGGGCTGATTCCTTGTGTTGTTCAGCAGTATGACACCGGCGAGGTGCTTATGGTTGCCTGGATGAATGAGGAATCGGTGGGGCTGACGCTCAAGACCGGCACCACGTGGTTTTGGAGCCGCAGTCGCCAGGAGCTCTGGAACAAGGGCGCGACGAGCGGCAATATGCAAGCGGTCAAGGAGCTCTGGGCCGACTGCGATAGCGATACGCTGCTGGTCAAGGTCGACTCGCCGGGCCCGGCCTGCCATACCGGCAACCGTACCTGCTTCTTCAAGAAACTCGCGTAGGGCGGGCGCTCGATTAGACGCTCGGCCACCAGAAAGGATTGAACCATGGGTGTGCGCACCGCAAACGTTCAGGATGGAAATATCGGTGAGACGCTGACGGGGCTCGCCGAGGTGATTCACGGTCGTCGTGATGCATCGCCGCAGGAGAGCTATACCGCGCGTCTGCTGACCGACGTCGAGGACGAGCTGCTCAAGAAGCTTGCCGAGGAGTCGAGCGAAGTGATCATGGCCTGCAAGGATAACGATCACGATCACATCCGCTACGAGGCCGGCGACCTGGTCTACCACCTGCTCGTGACGCTCGAGCGCTACGGTATCACCCTCGACGAGCTAGCCGGCGAACTCAACGCCCGCCGCCACTAGTCATTGGGGACGTTCTTAAACGACTAGTTAGGCGAGGGGCGTGGGTTGCCATTCGCCGGTGGGGTGGGGGATATCGAAGGTTCGATAACCGCAGTCGTAGGCGTGGGCCTGGGCCTCGCGGATGTTCCAGCAGATGTCGCAGGCGCGGTGCGCGTCCGAGCCAAAGGTAATCGGTACCTCGGCGTGGGCGAAGCAACGCAACAGCCCAGTCGCGGGATAGTAGTCGTCGAGGCCCTTGCGGGGTGCGGCGGTCGAGACCTCAACGCGGCGACCCGTATCGTGCGCGCACTCGGCCATCTGCTGCCAAAACGGTGCGGGGTCAAAGTCGGGCGCAAAGCCTTCCTTCGAAAAGCGCATGACCAGGTCGGGATGAGCCATCACATCAAAGTTAAGTGGGCTTTCGCAGGCGCGGCACCAGTCGTCGACGTAGCGCTCCCACACGCCGCGCACGCCCAGGTTTTCCCAAACGTGCAGGTCGGTGTCGTCGTCGATCCAACCGCAAAGGGAATCGGGTGTATCGGGGCGAGCGACGTTTTCCGTTTTCGCCGTACCCGCGGCACCGGTCATGATATCGCCTGGGTTGCCAATCCAATGCACGCTGCCAAGGCGTACGACGGCGCCCTGGGACCAGCGCTCTACCAAGGGCTCGCAACCCTCGTACCAATCGCATTCAAAACCGTAGATAAAGGTGAGCTCCGGAGCGATCTGCGCGGCGAGTTTGCGGGCGTCCTCAAAGGCCAGACGATGTGCCGTCAGGTCACCCTCGACAACCTGTACTTCGCAGTTGGCGTCCATGCTGGCGGGCAGGGTGAGGTGATCGGTCGAGACCATGACGCGGCAGCCGGCCGCAGCAGCGGCACGGACGTTGTCCTCAAACGAGGCATGCCCGTCCGAAAACGAGGTGTGGGTATGGCAATCGACCAGCGGGCACATGGGCATAGCGGCTCCTTTGCGTCAAGCGAATCCGCTTCATTGTAATGGCGCAGCTCTCAACACGCCGGGCACGCCGGGGATCGAAATCGATTGGAAAGGTTGCGCGGCGCGTGGTGCGGCCTCGCTTGCTCTCAAAACATGTACATCAGCCTCCAAAAGCTGCAAAAAATGGCATGTTTGGAGGCTGATGTACATGTTTGGCTGAGGCAGTGGAGTGTCGGTTTTTTGCGGACAAGGAAAATCGGGTTCATCGCGCTCCGCCACATCCACGTCGCCCGCGATGTGCTAGCGTTTGAGTGAACAAAACGAGCCCGTGCGGAAAGGATCCGGACCGTATGCAACGTGGAAGTACATCTCCGCTATCACGCGAGACCGATGCGCCCGAGACCATCGTCAAGCTGGAGTGCGACATCGACGATGCGTCGCCCGAGGTACTCGCCTACGCCGCCGACCGTCTGCGCGAGGCGGGTGCCCGCGAGGTGCACTGGCTTCCCCTCTACTGCAAAAAAGGTCGCCCCGGCTGGCAGCTGCAGGTAATCTGCTCGAACGAGGATATCGAGCGCTTGCAGACGATCATTTTCTTGGAAACCACGACCAACGGCATTCGCCGCCAGGTTATGGAGCGCGTCTGCCTGCCGCGCCGTTTTGAGCAGGTGGCGACGCCTTGGGGCGAGGTGGCCGTAAAGGTGGCGACCCTACCCGACGGCAGCGAGCGCGCGGCGCCCGAGTACGAGGATTGCGCCCGTCTTGCCCGCGAACATGGCGTGCCGCTCCAACGCGTGATGCAGGCGGCGCAAGCTGCGGCGCTCCGATTTGAGTAACGCGGCCGGTGACACGCCGCGCCCAGCCCAATTAACCCCACCCGAAAGGACCCTCATGAAATACCTCATCGCCTCCGACATCCATGGCTCGGCATACTGGGCCGAGCGCCTCGTCGCTGCCATCGAGCGCGAGAACCCCGATCGCATCGTCCTGCTGGGCGACCTGCTCTATCACGGTCCGCGCAACGACCTGCCGCGCGATTACGCTCCCAAGCGCGTAATCCCGCTGCTCAACGCCCTGGCCGACCGCATCATCGCGGTGCGCGGCAACTGCGATGCCGAGGTCGACCAGATGGTCCTCGACTTTCCCGTCATGGCCGACTACGCCACGCTGTTTGACGAAACCGGCCGCGAGCTGTTCCTGACGCACGGCCACGTCTTTGGCGCCGGCATGCACAACAGCGTCGACCACGCGCCCGCGCTGCCCGAGGGCTCCGCGCTCGTCTACGGTCACACGCACATCAAGGTCAACGAGGAAAGCGCCGCGCACCCGGGCCTGTGGCTCTTCAACCCCGGTAGCGTGAGCATTCCCAAGGACGGCACGCACAGCTACGGCATCTACGAGGACGGCGCGTTCCGCCACGTGATCCTGGAGGAGGACTAACCATGGCGCAGCATATGGCTCAGCAAAATGCCGAGGGTTCGCGCGATCTGTCCACGCTGGTAGACGCGTCGGCCGAGCTGCAGCATCTGGTGCAGACCATCTGGCGCCTGCGTCAGCCCGACGGCTGCCCGTGGGACCGCGAACAGACGCACCGAAGCATTGGCAAGAACATGATCGAGGAGGCCTACGAGGCGCTCGATTGCATCGAGGCCGATGATGCCACGCATCTGCGCGAGGAGCTGGGCGATGTGCTCATGCAGGTAGTGCTGCATGCGCAGATTGCAGCGGATGCCGGCGAGTTTACGCTTGCCGACGTGGCGCGCGATATTGACGCCAAGCTCATCCGCCGTCATCCGCACGTGTTTGGCGATGTGGATGCCGACAGCTCCGATGAGGTGCTCAAGATTTGGGACGAGGTCAAGCTTGCCGAGAAGGCCGCCAAGGACAAGGCCGTGGCGGCAGGCGAGGCCGCGCCCGAGGGGCTGCTCGACGGCGTGCCCACGCACCTGCCGGCGCTGATGCAAGCGCAAAAGGTCTCGCGCAAGGCGGCGGCCGTGGGCTTTGAGTGGGAGACGGTCCAGGATGTGTGGGACGAGGTTGCCGAGGAGCGTGCCGAGTTTGAGGCCGAGGCTCCCGGAACGCCCGAGCGCGAGATGGAGTTTGGTGACCTACTCTTTGCCCTTGTCAACGTTGCGCGCAAAGAGGGGATTGACGCCGAGAGCGCCCTGCGTGCCAGCACGGCCAAGTTCCGTCGCCGTTGGGCTGCAATGGAGCAGGTGGCGGCCGATGCCCATGTTGATCTTGCCGAGCTTTCGACCCATGGCCTCAACGACCTGTGGGACGCAGCAAAGGCAGGGGAGTAATACCGCGGGGGCGATGGGACGGACTTGTCCCATCGCCCCATTATTTTTTAAAAAAGATTGTATCCCTTGGCTAACTTAGGGCATAATGCAAAAAGTGCGACAAGGCTAACTTATGAACCTGCACGTCGCTGCAGCGTGTAAGCCGCGTTGCCAAGCATTCAACCCGTTTCCAAGTGAGAGGGAGACAACATGAGCGATATTTTGGATGTCTACGGTCGTGAGGTGCTCGACAGCCGCGGCAATCCCACCGTCGAGGTCGAGGTCGTGCTCGAGGACGGCAGCTTTGGCCGCGCAATGGTGCCTTCGGGTGCTTCGACCGGCGCCTTTGAGGCCTGCGAGCTGCGCGATGGTGACAAGGGCCGCTACCTGGGCAAGGGCGTTTCGCAGGCCGTCGAGCACGTCAACAACGAGTGCGCTAACGCCGTCGTGGGCCTCGATGCCTTCGACCAGCGCGCCGTCGATGCCGCGCTGATTGCCGCGGACGGTACCCCCAACAAGACCAAGCTCGGTGCCAACGCCATCCTGGGCGTGTCGCTGGCCGTTGCCCGCGCCGCTGCCGAGTCGTCGGGCCTGTCGCTGTACCAGTACCTGGGCGGCGTCAACGCTCATCTGCTGCCCACACCTATGATGAATATCCTCAACGGCGGCGTGCATGCCGACAACAACGTCGACTTCCAGGAGTTCATGATCATGCCGGTGGGCGCCTCGAGCTTTGCCGAGGGCCTGCGTTGGTGCGCCGAGGTCTACCACACCCTCAAGGGCGTGCTGCACGAGGCCGGCCTGGGCGGCGGCGTGGGCGACGAGGGCGGCTTTGCCCCCAACCTTAAGACCAATGCCGAGCCGTTCGAGTACATCACCAAGGCCGTGGAGAAGGCTGGCTTTAAGCCCGGCGTCGACTTCATGTACGCCATGGACCCGGCCTCGACCGAGTTCTACAACGTCGAGACCGGCATGTACGAGCTCAAGGGCGAGGGTGTGGAGTACACGAGCGCCCAGATGGTCGATTACTGGGAGAAGCTCGTCGACGCCTATCCCATCATCTCCATCGAGGACGGTATGGCCGAGGAGGACTGGGACGGCTGGGTCGAGCTTACCCGCCGCATTGGCAACAAGGTGCAGCTGGTGGGCGACGACCTGTTCGTCACCAACACCGAGCGCCTCAAGAAGGGCATCGAGCTGGGTGCCGCCAACGCGATCCTGGTCAAGGTCAACCAGATCGGCACGCTCACCGAGTCGCTCGAGGCCATCGAGACCGCCAAGGAGGCCGGTTACGCTTGCATCGTGAGCCACCGCTCCGGCGAGACCGAGGACTCCACGATCGCCGACCTGGTTGTGGGCGTCAACGCCGGCCAGATCAAGTCGGGCGCCCCGTGCCGCAGCGACCGTATCGCCAAGTACAACCAGCTCATCCGCATCGAGGACGAGCTCGAGGGCAGCGCGCGCTACGCCGGCAAGGCCGCGTTCTACAACATTCGCTAAACAAGTGGTGCGCGCGGGGAGCGGGGTTGACTCGGCTCCGTTCCACTTCTGATGGCCGCCATTGGGCGCTGGGCCATATGGCTCAGCGCCTTTTTTATGTCGAGCAAAGGCTGGCGAAGGCGGTGCGGGCGCTCGTGCTATAACTAGAATACTTAGCGCAAACAAACCTCAACCGCACAAGGCGCACATGGATCAGATTTACGACAACAGGTACTATTCCGCCGGTTCGCGTGAGCCGTCGCCTCGCCGTGCGCGCACGGTGCAGCTCGGTGGGTCCGCCTACGCCGGCGCCGACCGCTCCATGCAGCGCCCGACAAGTACCTCGCGCCCCAATGCTCAAGTGAATACTTCGACAGATGGACCAGTGCGCCCGGCACGTTCGTCGCATGCTCAGCGCTCGTCGGCTCAAACGCACGATAGGTCGAGCAGGCCCTCGAACCGTTTTTCGGGCTCGGACTTTATGCACTACGCCAACGACAACGCGGTGGTCAAGGCGATCTACGACTTTACCCACGGTCCTCAGCGAGGGCTATTCATCGGCATCGTCGTCGCCCTGGTGCTCGTGAGCCTGTATTTCCCCGTGCGCGACCTGTACGTGGCAAAGCGTTCGAGCGATATCTTGGCCAAGCAGGTCGAGATTCGCGAGCAATATAACGACGAGCTGCAAAAAAGCGTCGACAAGCTGCTCTCGGAGGAGGGCATCAAGGACGCGGCGTCCGAGGACCTGGGCCTGGTAATGCCTGGCGAGAAGAGGATTGAAGTGCAGGGCCTGGACGGCGATTCGGATGCCTCGTCGAGCCAGAAGTCGTCGAACGCCAAGAAGGCCAGCGAAGTTGCCAAGGAAATCGAAGAAGTCGGCAAGGACGCGCCGTGGTACATTCAGACGCTCGACATGCTGTTTGGATTTAACGGCGTCGAGGGTCAGACGGTCGCGTCCAGCGGCGAGTAGGCGAGTAGCGCCCGGAGGGGAGCCCGCAATGACAAATTGCAAACGATATAAGGTGGCGGCGATCGACCTGGGAACGGTGTCGTCGCGACTGGTGCTGGCCCAGGTTGAGGCTGGGGCGATCGTGGGATCGTCCAAACATACCGAGATTACCGACCTGGGCGAGGGCGTGGACGCGACGGGTCGCTTTTGTGAGGCGGCCGTCGAGCGCGTGCTCGCTGCGTGCCGCATGTTTGTGGACGAGGCGCGCGACTTTGGCGCCGCGTGCATCTGTACCACGTGCACGAGCGCCGCGCGCGATGCGTCCAACGCCGCGCTGCTGCTGGACGGCCTGCGCGATTTGGGGCTTGAACCGCAGGTGATTCCGGGTGAGGTCGAGGCGCGCCTGACATTTTTTGGCGTGGCGCACGACTTTGCCGGTGAACGCATTATCGTCGCCGATTCGGGCGGCGGCTCCACGGAGCTCGCGACGGGCGTGTACGCGCCGGAGCGCGGGGTCTTTGCGCTGGAGGGAACGCGCTCGCTGGACATCGGTTGCCGTCGCGTGACCGAGCGGTTTTTCTCTGCGCTGCCGCCGTCGACGAACGAGCTTGCGGTTGCCGCCGCGTGGGCGGGCGAGCAGTTCTCCGCCTATTTTGAGAGCCTGCCTGTCGACTTTGAGCGCGCCGAGCGCCTCGTCGCGGTGGGCGGTACCGTCACCACGCTCGTGGCGCTGGTCCACGAACTGGAGCCGTACGACTCGAGCTTTGTGCACCTGCGCGAGCTTTCGATGGAGCAGATCTCGGCCGCCATCGATCGTATATCTACGCTGGATGTGGAGGGTATCGCTGCGCTGCCGGGCGTGCAGCCCAAGCGCGCGGGCGTGATTCTGGCCGGCGCCGTGGTGATTCGCGAGCTCATGCGCGCCGGTGGCTACGATGCGCTCACCGTAAGCGAGAACAGCCTACTCGCTGGCATGGCCGCCACCATCAACGAGGTTCTCGACGGCGCGACTCCCACCATCGGCTGGACTCCCAGCCTCAGCGCCCTTTAAATAAGTTGCGGTGAAATACGGACTAAAATCGCCCTTTCGGGCACCAAACAGTCCCTATTCCACCGCAACTCAACAGCCGGCACCTGGGGACGTTCCTTTTAATATGAGCAGGACATTGTCAAGAGGCAAAATCGGGCCTGG
>CABQAK010000017.1 GCA_902462065.1 uncultured Collinsella sp. | reverse complement strand
TACGGGTGCCCGCGGCAGTATCTTCGATCGTCAGCCCCAGGTCCTTGAGCTGGTCGCGGATGGCGTCGGCCAGATCCCAGTTCTTGGCGGCGCGGGCCTCGGCGCGGGCCTCGAGAATCTTGGCAGCGGCCTCGTCCACGTCGTCACCCGTGTAGGCAACCAAACCGGCGGCAACGCCCAGCAGGCCCAGCGGCAGCTCGACCTTGGGCTCGGGGAGCTCGACGCCAAGCGTATCGAGCAGCTCGGCCAGCGTGTCGGCGGCGGCAAGCGCGGCGGCCTTGTCGGCAGCGTCGCCCGCCTGCTCCAGGTACTGGTTGCACTCGGTCACAAAGCCAAAGACGGCACCCATGGCACCAGCGGTGTTAAAGTCGTCGTCCATGCACTCCTTAAAGGCGGTACGAGTCTCAGCGGCCTTGGCGGCAAACGCCTCGGCGGCAGCCTCATCGGCATCGGCCGTCGCATGGTTTGCGGCCCAGCGCAGGTTCTCGACCGTACCGGCGATACGCGTGAGCGAATTCTCGGCACCCTCCAGGCGCTCCCAGGAGAAGTCGAGCGGCGAGCGATAGCTCGTCTGCAGCATCAGCAGGCGCAGGGCGGCAGCGGAGTGCTGCTCGAGGACCTCGGCCAGCGTAAAGAAGTTGCCGAGCGACTTGGACATCTTCTCGCCGTCTACCAGCAGCATGCCCGTGTGCATCCAGGTGTTGGAGAAGCCCTGGTGCCAGGCGCAAGTGGCCTGGGCGCACTCGTTCTCGTGATGCGGGAAGGCAAGGTCGGAGCCGCCGCCGTGGATGTCGATCGGGGTGCCCAGGTAGCGATGCACCATGGCGGCGCACTCGGTGTGCCAACCGGGACGGCCCTCGCCCCAGGGGCTCGGCCAGCTGGGCTCGCCGGGCTTGGCGGCCTTCCACAGGGCAAAGTCGAGCGGGTCGTTCTTGTCCTCGTTCTCCTCGATGCGCGCGCCAACCATAAGGTCGTCGATGTTGCGGCCCGAGACCTGACCATAGTTGGGATCGCTGCGCACGGCAAAGTACACATCGCCGTTATCGGCGGCGTAAGCGTGGCCCTGCTCGATAAGCGCCTTGATCATGGCGATCATGGGGCCGATCTCCTTGGTGGCGCGGGGGCGCACATCGGGATCGAGCACGTTGGCGGCGCGCATGACGCCGATGAACTTGTCGGAGAACTCCGTCGCAACCTCGGCAGCCGTACGGCCCTGCTCGTTGGCGCGCTTGATGATCTTGTCATCGACATCGGTGAGGTTCTGGGCGAACGTGACCTCGTAGCCGCTCGCGATGAGCCAACGACGAATCACATCGAAGCTGATGAACGTGCGGGCATTGCCGATGTGGATGTTGTCGTAGACCGTGGGGCCGCACACGTACATGCGGACCTTGCCGGACTCGATGGGCTGGAACTCTTCCTTTTTATGGGTAGCGCTGTTGTAGATACGCATTCGTTACTCCTTAACGGTTTTCTGTAGCAGGCAGACGGCCCAGGCGCCGATTCCCTCGCCTTGGCCTTCCCAACCGAGCTTTTCGGTCGTGGTGGCGGCGACGCCTACATTTTCGACGTCAACGCCCAGGGCATGGGCAAGGTTGGCACGCATGGCATCGCGGTGCGGGGTGATCTTGGGTTGCTGACAGGCAATGGTGCAGTCGGCATCGACAAACTCAAAGCCCAGCTCGCGCGCATAGTCCATCACGCGAGCGAGCAGCACCATCGAATCGGCACCCTCGTACGCGGGATCGGTGTCGGGGAATAGCTTGCCGATGTCTCCCCCGCGGCAGGCGCCCAGAATGGCGTCGGCCAAGGCGTGCGCGAGCACATCGGCATCCGAGTGGCCCAGCAGGCCACGCTCGTAGGGGATGTCGACCCCGCCGATGATACATCGACGCCCCTCCACCAGACGGTGGACGTCGTAGCCATGGCCAATGCGCAGGTTACTGAACATGGGGAAGGTCCTCTCCCTCGGCCATGCGGCCGAGCAGAATCGCGGTTACGGGACGCAGGTCCTCGGGCACCGTCACCTTAAGGTTATCGCGCGGACTCTGGACGCAACGTACGCGTCCGCCCATGCGCTCGACCAGCGACGAATCGTCGGTGCCGATAAACCCCTCGGCGATAGCTGCGGCGTGAGCACGCTTCATGGCGTCGACGCTAAAGATCTGCGGCGTCTGCGCGGCCCAATAGAGCTCGCGCGGCGGCGTCTCGACGATATTATCGCCGTCGACGATCTTGAGCGTGTCGATCGCGGGCTGTCCGCACACGACACCGTCAAGGGCACGGTCGCCCATAAGCACGTCGATGGCATGGTCGATGGCCTCGGTCGTAATGAGCGGACGAGCGCCATCGTGAATGGCGACGTATTCAAAGCCCGCCGGCACCGCGTGCACGCCGGCGCGGGTGGAGTCCTGGCGGGTATCGCCGGCATCGGCAAAACTGATGGGCGTGTCATAGTCAAACGGGTCGATGGCCAGGCGGCGCATCTCGGCACGACGCTCGGCAGGGCAAACAACGACGATGTGGCCAACCTTATCGCTACGGTCAAATGCGCGGATGGACCAGCTCATAAGCGGACGGCCCGCTACATTGACGAGCTGCTTGCCACCGGGGTTACCAAAGCGCTGGCCGCTGCCACCGGCAACGACCACGGCGCATACGGGCGCCATTATGCGTTCCCCTGTTTGGTGCCCTTCATGCGGTACAGCGAGTCCGCAAGAATGGCAGGGTTGTTAACGCCAAAGTCGCCCAGGCGCTCCGGATCCTCGCTGATGTCGTCCATGAGCTCCTGCAGCGAGCCATACTCGTCGACAATCTTCTCGGCCACGCCGTCGCGCACGACGGACACGCGCGAAAGCGTGCGCAGGCCCAGCGGCGTCATGACAGAGTCCTCGTCCAGGTCGTCATAGCCCAGAACCGCCGCCACATGCTGCGGGTCGGACAGGTCCTTAGGCGTCATACGAGCAAGCTCGGCGCGAATCTTCTCGGCGTTTGCCTCGGATGAATCGCTCGCGTAGTCGCGAATCATCAGGTCGTACTCGGTATCCATGCTGGAGCCGGCGAGCTGCTCGAGCTGCATCTGCACGAGCTTGCCCTGATTGCCCAGCTTGACGATGCAATCCTTAAGCTCGGTCTTTGCCTGCTGCATGATCTCGAAGCTCGAGAAAATACCGGTAATGTCGGCGAGCGTGACGTAGTCGTCGAGCTCGAGGGCCGTCAGGCGCAGCAAGGAGCGATCGAGCGACTGACGGGTGGTCTGGAGCGTGGCTACGAGCTGATTGACCGAGCTCATGATGGTGGTGACGGGCTGGATCTCGTAGCTCTTGCCGTGGACGTACACATTGACGACGGCACGACGGGCCGAGACCGAGATCACGATGGCATCGGTGAGCACCGACATGCGAGCGGCGGTGCGGTGACGCATGCCCGTCTCGCTCGTGGCAAGCGAGGGATCGGGATTGAGGTGGAAGTTGGCGCGCAGGATCTGGGTGAGGTCGCCGTCGATGACGATGGCACCGTCCATCTTGGAGAGCTCGAACAGACGGTTCGAGGTGAACGAAATGTTGAGCGGGAAGCCGTCGTTACCGGCAGCGAGCACGTTTTCGGTGTCGCCGACGCAGATAAGGGCGCCCAGGTGACCGGCAATGATCATGTCGAGGGCGGTGCGGATCGGCTGACCGGGGGCAGTCAGGCGGATGGCCTGTTCCATACGCTTTTGCAGCTCGTTCTTATCCAAGGCATCGCTCCCATCGTATACGCTCCATAAACGCTAAATAGTTTCTCACGGTTTGCCCCTGTGACGCCCGCAAAATCCGATGCTTACAGAATGAGCGAACACAGCTGAGAGCCCCAATCCAAATGAGCTGCTTATGTGGTAGCATCGGAATTCGCATAAATGAGGGAGTAGTCGCGTGACCGGATTCGCCTCCGGTAGCGCGGCAAGTCAACATACTGGCCGATGCGGCCTGGCTTGCCTTAATGAACGAGACTCGTGGCTGTGCGCGCAACGCGTACGCCACGGGTCTTTTTTGTTGCTCCCCTGCCAGAAGTACGCGCGGATTCGCCCGCAGAGAGGGAGCCAGACTATGGGACTCGCCGAGCTCGTGCTGCTCGCCGTTGGCCTTTCGATGGACGCCTTTGCCGTTTCCATCTGCAAGGGTCTCGGCATGAAAAAGATCAACCTTAAGGTCGCCGTAGTGCTCGGGCTGTTCTTTGGCGGCTTCCAGGCCGGCATGCCCGTGATCGGATGGGCGCTTGGCAGCCAGTTTATGGGCATCATCGGCCCCATCGACCACTGGATCGCCTTTATCCTGCTCGCCTTCATCGGCGGCAAAATGCTGTGGGAAGCCTATACCGAGGACGAGGATGAAGGCGACGACAAGGATGCCGAAAAGATTGACCTGGGCGAGTACCTGATCCTCGCCATCGCCATCTCAATTGACGCCCTAGCCGTAGGCATCTCGTTTGCGGCGCTCTCGGTCGACATCGTTCCCGCTGTATCGCTTATCGGCGTCACAACGTTTATCTTCTCCGTCGCCGGCGTAGCGATCGGCCACACCTTTGGCGCGCGCTACGAAAAGCTCGCCACCATCGTGGGTGGCGTCGTGCTCATCCTCATCGGGCTTAAGATCCTGCTTGAGCATCTGGGGATTTTGGTGCTGTAATGTCCAAGGCCATTCGTTTTCAGGGTAAAGATTCATTCGTTTTTATGTGACTGTATTATTCGTTTTTCGGGTATGATTTTATTCGTATTTATAGAAGTGCGAGGTAAACAGCATGGCAACGATGACGAAAGACACGTATATCCCACGGCTCATCGACCGGAAAATTGATCAATATCTCAATCTGTTCGGCGCCGTTGAGATCTCAGGCACTAAATGGTGTGGAAAGACTTGGTCCGCGCTTGCCCATGCAAATAGTGCCATATACGTCGATCGCGGTTCGAACCAATTGCTCATCGAGTCCGACCCACAGTATGCACTCGTTGGCGCGACCCCTCACGTTATTGATGAGTGGCAGCGCGTCCCTCAGGTTTGGGACTGCGTACGCCATGCTGTCGATGACACCACGGAAAAGGGCCAGTGGATCTTAACAGGCTCTTCCACGCCGGCAAAAGACAAGGTGAACCACAGCGGAGCCGGACGAATCGGTCGGCTGAGCATGCATCCCATGAGTCTTCAGGAGAGCGGTGATTCAACAGGTAAGGTAAGCCTAGCCGCCCTGTTTAAAGGCGAGTTTGCCCCATGCCCCTGTGCGTCGGGAATCGATTCTCTTACCGAGCTCATTTGTCGAGGCGGATGGCCCGACGCGCTTGCACTAACTTCTGACACAATTCGGCCCGTACTCATGGGCTATCTCGATGCTGTGCATAATAAGAGCGTTCCCGACCTTGGCGGGCGCGAGCTCATAAGCTCACGCGTGGCAGAGTCTCTTGCACGAAATCTTGGACAGTCCTGTACAAACGTCACGCTCGCCCGTGATGTATTTGCCCTGGATAGTAACACGGCGCCAACGGACGCCCAAAAGCGAGAAGTCTCACAGCATCTTGAATACCTCGTGCAGCTCTATTTGATTGACGAGCTGCCCGGATGGGTTCCGGCATCGCGCTCCCCCAATCGCATGAGGACAAAGCCCAAACGCTACTTCGCAGACCCCTCTTTAGCCGTTGCAGCGCTGGGCCTTAACAACCAAAGCCTACTCGAAGACTACCAGACGCTCGGTCTTGCATTTGAAAACCTCTGCATGCGAGATTTGCAGGTATACGCCTCGTCACTCGATGCCGCAGGATCTCACCCCGTCCGCTACTACCGCGACGATTCAGACCTAGAAATCGATGCCGTTGTTGAGCTTGCGGATGGAACATGGGGAGCATTCGAGATCAAGCTCAGCGAAGCTAAAGTCGAGCAAGGCGCCCGCAGCCTGCTGCGCATGAGGGATAAATTGCTCCGCGACAAAATGGGACGAACGAAGCCCCCCGCGTGTCTTGCCGTCCTCACGGGAATGGGAGAAATCGCATATAAACGCCCTGACGGCGTATACGTTGTTCCCATTCGAGCGTTTGGGGCTTAAAAAAAACGGGGCCGAGTGTTTTAGTCGATCCCAAATAACTCAACGCCAGCGCAAGGCCTCATGCAGACTTTTGCATGTCATACTGACATGCAAAAGTCTGCACGTTAGGAGATCGCCGTGGATACCCTTCCCATCACCACCCCGCGCCAAGCTGGCATCTACGTGCGCCAGGCACGCGAGGCGCAAGGGATCACCCGTGCCGTCCTCGCTAAAAAAGCCGGTGTTTCGGAGCGCCTGCTCGCATCGCTCGAGCTAGGAGACGCCACCGGCATTCGACTCGACAAGTTGCTGACCGTCTTTAACGCACTCGGCATAGGTCTCTTCGCGCAAAGCGATAACGACTCCATCGCATCGCCCTCCGAACATCCGACGACGATAGTGAACCTCCCTATCGCGAACTCGAATACCCTGCCAAAGCCAAGCGTAGGCAGACGACCCACTCGACAAGAAACGCCATCTTCCTATGGTGCCTTACTGGCCCAAATCGCAGCTGAGCAAGGCCTTTCCGGCACTTCAAACCTCTCCTTTGGCTGCAAGGTTGTGGAATAAATGGCAGAGATGGAGCTCGCGACCCTCATTTGTGGCGAAATCGCCGGCACTCTCCGGCAAGACGAGCATGGACTCTGCAGCTTTGCATACGCCCCAACCTATCGCGGAGCACCGTTATCGCTAACAATGCCGCTTTCCAATCGCACGTATGGCCATAACATCGTCCGCCCGTTCCTATTTGGCCTTTTGCCCGACAGTCAAGAGCAACGTCGCGCTATTGCCACCGAGCATGATGTTGCATCCAACAACCCCGTCGCCCTCTTGTGCCATATCGGTCTTGACTGCGCGGGGGCCGTTCAGTTTTGTCGAGCCGATCAATTAGACACCGCCCGCGGCAGGGTCTCGGCATACCGCCCGCTTACCAATTCTCAAATCGCTCACAAGCTCAAAGCAATTCGCGATGACGAAAGAGAGACATGGATGGGCCCCAACGAAAGCTGGTCCCTGGGCGGCAACCAAGGCAAATTTGCACTAGCTTGGCATGATGGCCAATGGTGTGAATGTCTAGGGTCATCCCCCACTACCCATATCTTCAAAAATGGTGTCGTTGGGTTCAAACATCAGGCCTTAAACGAATTCGTCTGCATGAAAACGGCTCGGCGTGTTGGCATTCCAACTGCCAACGTCTCCTATTGCACATTTGAAGACGAAGCCGCGCTCGTCGTTGAACGGTACGACAGAATGGTCAATAGCAGCGGAAATATCGAAAGGCTGCATCAGGAGGACTTTTGCCAGGCGCTCGGTGTATTGCCAAACCAGAAATACACCGCCGACGGAGGACCAACTACACGAGACATCCAAGAACGACTGATTAACACAGTCCCCCACCACATGAATCTTGTGCTTTTTACCTATATGTTGTTCTATAACGCCATTATCGGAGCGCCTGACGCACACGCTAAAAACTACTCGCTCATCCTTGGCAAAGGCACAAACGCGGCGCTCGCACCCATGTACGATGTCGCGTCGGGCTTGGCATACGAGCGTATGCGCCGCCGGGCGCGCCTTGCCATGAGCGTTGGCGGCGAAAATCGTGTGGGGCGCATCGGTCCAGGCGCTATCCGCCGATACCACGGTATGGGCGACCCCGCGCTGGAGACGGCGCTCACCGATGCCGGGCTATCCGAGAAGTTTTGCTTTGCGACCATGATGGACCTCGCCTACGAGGTACCCGTTTGCATGGAAGAGGTCATGGACGAGTACGCCGGCCTGCCCGGCATGGCGGACCTGCGCGAGCACATGCTCGGCCCCGTCCGCGAAAACTGCCAGCGAGCCCTCGACCTCATCAGGGCGGATATGGGCTAGACGCCAATCAGTTTCCCATTTCTTAAAAGAAGAGAGGGGACACCTGTCGCAAAGACCGGGTGTCCCCTCTCGTAATGTCATTTGCAATCCGCTAGCACGTGGCTCGGACTGCTGCTAGCGCAATCTTTACGCAGCGAGGCGCTTGAGAACGTCGATGAGCAGCTCGTAGAAGCGCTCGGCAGAAGCGAGCTCCATGCTCTCGTCCGGGGTGTGGACATCGGAGAGCGTCGGGCCCACGGCGATGGCGTCCAGGCCGTGCAGGGCCTCGGCAAACAGGCCGCACTCAAGGCCGGCATGAATGGACTCGATGCGCAGCTCGGAGCCAAAGAGCTCGCGATAGCTCTCGACAAAGACGTCGCGGACCGGCGAATGCTCGGCATAGCTCCAGCCGGGATACTCGAACTCAAACTTGGCGTCGAAGCCCAGGACATCGGCCAGCGTCTGCAGGCGGTCCTTGAACTCGTTCTGCAGCGAGGTGATCGAGGAGCGCGGGGACAGCATGATCTTGACCTGGTCGTCAGAGGTGGCAACCACACCGATGTTGGAGGAAACCTCGACGGAGCCGTCGGTGGCGACGTTGCGGCGAATCACGCCGTTAGGGGCAAGACGCAGGGCGCGGATGAGGGCGAGCGCGGACTTCTGATCCATAGCCTCGACCTCAGCGTTATCGGCAATCTCGACGGTGCAGGTAAAGCCGGGGTCGAAGACCTCAAGCTCGGCAGTGACGTCGGCGATGATGCCTTTTGCGATCTGGGCCGCGGCCTCGGCGGCAGCGTGGTCGGCGTAAACCAGCTCGGCCTTGCACTCACGGTTGATGGCGTTGTCCTTGGTGCCGCCGTTAAAGCTAACGATGGCGGGGTCGCCGGCAACCATCAGGCGGTCGATGATGCGGGCCATGATGAGGTTGCCGTTGCCGCGCTCCAGGTGGATATCGCTGCCGGAGTGACCACCCAGCAGGCCAGAGATCTCGAGCGTAAGGGTGCTGCCGGTCTTGTGCTCGCGCACGATGGGGCAGGTGTAGGTAACGACGACGCCGCCGGCGCAGCTGACGGTGGCCACGCCCTCCTCCTCGGAATCGAGGTTGATCATGGTGCGGGCGCTGATCTGGGACTTGTCGAGCGTCTCGGCGCCGACCAGGCCGGTCTCCTCGTCGGTGGTGAACACGCACTCGAGGGCCGGATGAGCAATCGAATCGTCGTTGAGCACGGTAAGCATCAGAGCGACAGCAATGCCGTTGTCGGCGCCCAAGGTGGTGCCGTTAGCTGTGAGGACGCCATCCTTGACGACCAGATCGATACCATCGGTCGTAAAGTCGTGCTCAACGGAGCCCAGCTTGTCGCACACCATGTCGATGTGGCCCTGCAACATGACGGCCGGGGCATTCTCGGCGCCGGCAGAAGCGGGCTTGCGAATGATGACGTTGTAGACCTCGTCCTGATACACGTCGAGGCCGCGCTCCTTGGCAAACGCAACCAGGAAATCGCTGATGCCCTTCTCGTTGCCAGACCCACGGGGGATCGCGCTGACCTCCTCAAAGAAATGGAACAGCTGGGCGGGCTCGTAGCCGGTAATCTTGTAGTCCATGGTGCCTCCTTGGCGCAACTGGTTAGACAGTAAGACATGCGACTTGTATATTCCCAGACTTTGCGTGCATAAACCAGTCGAAAACGCCGAGCGCCCTCGCATCATCGGCTAACGGTGAGGAAACGTCACTTTATCAAGATAAAGCAGCTTAGACGGGCCGCGCCGAAGGGACGTTGGACCCTTCAACCAGCCTCAACGCCTGTTGAACGTTAATGCATACACCATTGGTATGTTTGATGAGATTTTTGTCCTCTGTCACGACGTAATCGGCATCAATGCGATTGGCGACGCCCAGCATCAGGTCGTCCTCAAAGTCGTTGTGATGATACTTGAACACAAAGGAGTCGAAGACCTCGTCTGCACCGACCGAGGCAATAATCGACTTTTGCCGAATCAGGCGAACACACGCCCACGCTGTCTCGTCGGCACCGGCGATGGCCTCGGGAGTGAGAGCCCCCTCACGGCGGGCGTCGGCCTTCATCGTCCTCCCCAGAATGTAATAGACGTCTTTGACAGACAGGGAGGACGAGAAGAGGACGATATCCTCCGCTTCCGCCGCGCGAGAAAGGAGCTCGACTATCGGCCTGGCCGCATTCGTACGAGCGAGAAAGTAATCTAGCCAGACGTTCGTGTCGATCAACAGCTTGAGCACACGTTTCGTTCCGACGCCGCTCATAATTCGATCCAATCGCTGAATCTCTCGCTCATCATTTGATCGTATAACTCGTCGTAATCAAAGGCTTCATCGGGGCTCGGCCTCTGAATCGAGAACCGCTCATAAAAATTCGAAATTAACGCAGCCCCTTCCGAGACGCGGGACGAACTCGCCTTCGATCGTATGTCGTCAGGCAGGACTTCGTCATCATTCTTTTTTGCGACGGGCATATGACCGTTCTCGGTCAAGTACTGCCACAGCTCCCTCACAGCTTGTGACGGCGTCATGCCAATATGAGTCAGCACGGCGTCTCCTGCCTCTTTGAGCTGGCGATCTATACGCACGTTCATCTGAACTGGCCGCGTGTCGAGTATTGATGTAGGCATATCAACTCCTGTGCTATACTGAATCTCAATTTCAGTATAGCACAGGAGATTGAAGCACATTTCAATAGAAACGGGGGGGCGCCTCCTTATCGGAAACGCCCCCGTTATACAAGGTATGTTTAATCCCTACAGCGCGCCGGAACCGGCTTGCATCATGCCGCCGGGGCCCGAGGTCACGCCGCCGCTCACGGGCGCGGCGTTGCCGGTGTGCGGTGCCGCCGGGGCGGTATCGCCACCGAGCGTGCCCGCCGGACGCGGTGCCGGGATCTCGCCCGTGCCGTGGCTAAAGACAAACTTGCCATCGGCCACGTCGCACAGGACGGTATCGCCCTCGCCCCACTCGCCGGCCAGAAGCTCCTCGGACAGTGGGTCCTCGATGAGCTTTTGGATGGCACGGCGCAGCGGACGCGCGCCGTTGGTGAGGTCGGTGCCCTCGGCCACGATCTTGTCATAGGCCGCATCAGTGAGCTTGATGTTCATGCCGTTGGCAATCAAACGCTGACGCAGGTCGTCCACCAGCAGGTGAGCGATCTTGGTGAGATTCTCGCCCGAGAGCTTCTGGAACACCACGATGTCGTCGATACGGTTGAGCAGCTCGGGGCGGAACAGGCGCTTGAGCTCGCCCATCGCGCGGCCGCGAATCTCACTCGACGTGAGGCCCTGCTCGCCGGTGGTACCAAAGCCCACGCTCGCATCCTGCGCAATCTCGCGAGCGCCCACGTTGGACGTCATGATGATCACGGTGTTGCGGAAGTCGACCGTCTTGCCCTGGCTATCGGTCAGGCGGCCCTCCTCCAGCACCTGCAGCAAGATGTTGAAGATATCGGGGTGCGCCTTCTCGATCTCGTCGAACAGCACGACCGAGTACGGGTGGCGACGAACGGCCTTGGTGAGCTGGCCGCCCTCGTCGTGACCGACGTAACCCGGAGGGCTACCGATGAGCTTGGAGACCTCGAACTCGCTACCGAACTCGGACATATCGAAGCTGATGAGCGCGTCCTTGCTGCCAAAGAGGTACTCGGCGAGCGTCTTGGCGAGCTCGGTCTTGCCCGTACCGGTAGGACCCAGGAAGATAAAGCTGCCGCCGGGGCGACGCGGGTCCTTGAGCGGCGAGCGGCTGCGGCGCACGGCCTTGGCAACTGCCTCGACAGCCTCATCCTGACCGATGATGCGCGTCTTGAGCACGCTTTCGGCCTGCAGCAGGCGACGACTCTCGCTCTCGGTAAGCGAGGACACCGGCACGCCTGAAGTCACGGACACGATGTCGGCAATCTGACTCACATCGATGGTGAGCGGGCTGGCGTCGAGCTCGGCGGTCCAGGCAGCCTTGGCCTCGGCGAGTTCAATCTCGGCGGCCTTCTGCTGCTCGGTGATCTCGGCGGCCTTGTTCATGTCGTCGCTCTCGGTGGCCTCCTGCGCGGCGGCCTTGAGCTCCTCGATGCGATGCTCGGCCTCGCGCACCGGCTCGGACGCGCGATTCGCGGCGATGCGAGCGCGGGCACCGGCCTCGTCAATGAGGTCGATGGCCTTATCGGGCAGGAAGCGATCCTGGATGTAGCGGTTGGAAAGGTTCGCGGCAGCCTCGATAGCACCCTGCGTATAGCGCACATGGTGGTGCTCCTCGTAGCGCGGCTTGAGCGCGGTCAGGATCTTGACCGTGTCCTCGACGCTCGGCTCCTCGACATCGATGGTCTGGAAGCGACGCTCGAAAGCCGGGTCCTTGGTGAGGTACTTGCGGAATTCCTCGGCCGTGGTGGCGCCGATAATCTGGAAGGCACCGCGCGCGAGCACGGGCTTGAGCATGGAGCTCGCGTCGATGGAGCCCTCGGCAGAACCGGCACCGATGATGGTGTGCATCTCGTCGATAAACAGGATGACGTCGTCGGCTTCGGTCGCCTCCTGGATCACGTTCTTGAGGCGCTCCTCAAACTCGCCGCGATACTTGGCACCCGCCACGAGGCCCGGCAGGTCGAGCGTCCAGATATTCTGGTTCATGAGGTTCTCGGGCACATTGCCGGCAGCGATCTGCTGAGCCAGGCCCTCGACGATGGCCGTCTTGCCCACGCCGGGGTCGCCCAGAATGAGCGGGTTGTTCTTGGTGCGGCGCGAAAGAATTTCCATCATGCGCTGGACTTCCTTTTCGCGACCAATTACAGGGTCGAGCTCGCCGTCGCGCGCCTTCTGCGTGAGGTTGGTCGCGAACTGCTTAAGCGTATCGGTGCCACTCCCCTTTTGCTGAGAGGCATCCGAGCCGCTAAAGAACGGCAGGCCCGCACCGGGACGACCGGCACCGGCGCCGGCGAGCGGACGCTTCTTGTCCTGGTCCTTGGCGGTGAGTTTCTCGATAGCCTTTTTGATGGAGGCGGACGACACACCCAGGCGCATGAGGATGTCCATGGCCATGCCGTTGCCCTCTTCGACGATGCCGATCAGCAAGTGCTCGGTCGACACGTAGGTCTGGTTGTTCTCACGCGCCACGCGGAAGGAGCGCTCCATCACGCTAATGACGAGCGGCGTAAAGGCGAGCTTGGCCGCCTCGGTCTCCTCACTGGGCTCGGGAACCGTGGTCTGAACCTCTTTGAGAGTATCCATGATGTCATCGTAGGAGATGTCGAGCGAACGCAATGCCTCGGCGGCAATGCCCTCGTCCTCCTTGGCAAGCGCGAGCAGCAGGTGCTCGGTGCCCACCTTATTTGAATGAAGATCGAGCGCCTCTTGCTTGGCCATAGACATGACCTTACGCGCACGATCGGTAAAACGGTCTAACATGCTAGTTCCTCTTAGACGAGCTAGTTTTTTCAAACGCAAAGCGCCGCCCCGCGGCAGCGCTTTGGTCTCTTTACCCATATGGAGTATATGTTAACCGTTGGGACCTTTCCTGCCCGTAGCCGCGCGACAACGTCTACAAAAAAGGAATCGCTCCGGTCTTTTTGGGAGTCTGGTCTTGAGCGTTGCCTAGCAGGCAGGCTCGGCGTCCATGCCCTCGGAAATGCTGGCAACCTCCTCGGCAGCGGGAGCACCCGGCATGTGCACGAGCTCCATGTGCGGCTCGGCAAAGACCGTGCCCACGGGGAAGGCGCGGCGGAAGACAAAACGAGCAACCGGACCGGCCACCAGCAGGTTCCAGGGCAGGGCCATGATAAAGTTGCGCGGGATGTTGACGAGCCACATCATCGGCAGCGTCTGCAAATTGGCGAGCGGGCCGCCGGGCATATTGAACAGTCCCTCGCACGCACCGTAGAACGACATGATGATGACCATGGGAACGACCATGCAGGAGCTGGCGGCGAGCGTCATAGCGAGCGGCGAGCTCTTGCCCGGAGTAACCAGGAACTTGAAGGCGAAGCCTTTGGCCAGCGGGCTGGCAACAAACCAGTCGCAGCACATGGCAAAGACATAGGCAACGGGGAAGCCGAGCCACGCAGCGGCAACGACTTCGCCGTTGATGGCCCCGTGCTGCAGGGCAACGTTGTAGATGCTCATCCAGAGCACCATGCAAAAGCACATGATAAAGGTGAACAGCAGGCTCTCTCGTTTGTTGATAGGCATGAAGGGCAGATTCCTTTCTGTGTTACGCCGCGGCACCACGCAACAAAAACGGGCGGGCAAGATGGAGCTGTTGGGACTTCATCTCGCCCGCCCGTGATACGTGCGTCTGCGACTACTTATGTGGTGGAACCAGCCTAGCACGAAAACCCCGCGCTTCGTAAGCGTTGAGTTTATGAAGATGCAGGGCACCAACAATCCCCCGACCCCATAAGTTGCGGTGGAATACGGACTGTTTTGACCCTTTAAGCAGCAATTCAGTCCCTATTTCACCGCAACTCATTTGGTGCAAAGTAACCTGTTCCCTTTGCGCCAATTAGCTGGTGTGGCGCCAGCGAGGGTCGGTAAGGGTTCTCGCCACGCCCAAGCCAACGGGCAGAAACGCTACGATGAGCACCGCGCGCACAAACCAGCCGAGCATATTGACCGTGTCGAAGGTGCACATGTAATACATAGAGCGATAGAGATACAGACCGGGCACCATAATGACAATCGATGGCACCGTGAGGGCGATACGTGGGTAGGTGAGTTTGATTTCAGCTAAGCTCGCGAGCAGCCCCGATACCAACGCGCCGATAAACGCAGCCGCCTCGGGAGGCATGCCCGCACTCAAGCCCAGGAAGGGAAACAGCGTCGGCGCATCGACGAGCGTAAGGCGCAAGGTATTAGACACGGCGCCGATGAGCCCTGCCGCCGCTGCCATCTTTACCGGACTGTTGAACATAACCGAGAAGCCAAATACGCCGATAAAGCTCATCAGTATGCGCAAGAGCGTAAGAGCCAACGGTGAGAGACCGAGCGGGGCGAAGTCATCCGGCGCCAGTCCCACGCACTCGGCAACCATCCAACCCACGAGGGTCGCCATCACAATAATCGACACAGCGTACGAAAGACGCTCGATACCGCTTCGCATGTCGAGCTTGGCGATGTCGAGGCCTGCCGTAATGAGGGGAAAGCCGGGAATCACAAAGAGCATGGCGCCGATATAGCCTTCTTGGTGCGACATTGCCCCCGGTACGAGCTGGCCAAGGCCGAGCAATGCCAGCAGATACGAAACGCAAGCGAGCGCAACGCCGGTCGTCAGCGCGCTAAACTGGCCAAGACCCTGCTTGAGAATATGGGAGCGAGCAAAGTTGCCGACACCAGCGCCTACGAATGCGCAAGCCATCTCGATAGGGCCGCCGCCGAGCAAAAAGACGAAGGCGCCGCAAGCACAGGCCGCCGCAAGGCCCTGTTGCCAGGGAGAGTAATCGGGCTTTGAGCTCTCAACGGTCTTGAGCATCTCGTGGTACTCATGCACGGTAAACCGGCGCCCGTAAATCTCGATTTCCTTTAAGAAACTCTCCATCATCCAAATGCGATGAGTGTTGACCCCCGTTGTGGGTAGGCTGACGACCTCGTTAAAGCAGTGGCCATCTTCGATGCAGGTGCACTCAAACGATAGGAGACTCAGGTCGACGTGAATCGTGACGCCAAGTACGGCAGCAACACGATTCATGGTATCGCGCACGCGCCAGGCACCTGTTCCGCTTGCCAGCATAAGCATGCCGGTCCGGCAGATGATGGATGACTTATCGGTGAGCGGCGCGTCGACGGCAAGCTCATCGCCCGCCGTCACGATCTGGTGCCAGTCGGTTTTCATATGGAGCGCGCCGGCACGAACGCCGTGGTGCATGGGGGCTCTCGAAAGCAGCGAGTCAAGGCGCGAAGGCTGTGGAGGCTCCGCTGATTCGCCCTCAACCTCATCAGCCTCTTCATCGACCAGATCAAAGGAATCAAGCGGCGCTGGCTCGCGACGGTCGATCAGCTCCTCGTCCTCATCGTCAAAGTAATTGAACTGATCGAGCATGTCCTCTTCGATTGCGCGCTCGCTCGCGTCGTCCATACAGACGCTCCCTTCCTGCCGACTAACCCCCATCCTAGGCAACGACGGCTAAAGGAAACATAAAAGAGACAACTGTCATGCGAGCCATGTGCTCAATAGCCATTGGCTAGTCATTGAGGACGTTCTTTAACGACTAATCAAACAAGAACATCCCCAACGACTAGTCATTTAAGAACGTCCTCAACGACAACGTCGATGTATTGGCAACGCCAGCGAGCGGGCCGCATTTGTGACAAGGTGACGTGAAACGAAAGGGCGCTGACCTTCTGGTCGCGCCCTTGAAGTTGAACGTCAGATTGTCCAAATGCGGCCCGCGCAGCGTCGAGCCGTTACGCGGTTTGGTAAAACCGCGTAACTAGTTAGTACATCTTTGCGCCGGCGGGGATGGAAGCGTCGAGTTGGATCAGGTTGAGGCGCTCCTCGCCCTCCTCCTCGTGGATGGCACTGATCAGCATACCGCAGCTGGGAATACCCATCATCTTGCGCGGAGGCAGATTGGTGATGGCGAGCAAGGTCTTGCCGACCAGGTCCTCGGGCTCATAGTAGCCATGGATGCCGGAGAGGATGGTGCGGTCGGTGCCGGTGCCGTCGTCGAGCGTAAAGTTCAACAGCTTCTTGGACTTCTTGACGGCCTCGCAAGCCTTGACCTTCACGGCGCGGAAGTCGCTCTTGGAGAAGGTATCGAAGTCGACGAACTCCTCGAACAGCGGCTCGACGGCGATCTTGGAGTAATCAACCGTGGGCTTGAGCGGCTTGACGAAGGGGCTCGTGGCGTTGCCGGCCTCGGCAGCCTTAGCAGCAGCGGCACCGGACTGGAAACCCTTCTCGGGCTTCATGTGCGGGAACAGCAGCACGTCGCGGATGGATGCCTGGTTGGTGAGCAGCATGACCACGCGGTCGATACCAATGCCAATGCCGCCCGCGGGAGGCATACCGTACTCGAGGGCGCGCACGTAGTCCTCGTCGTACTCCATGGCCTCGTCATCGCCGCCGGCCTTCTCGGCCATCTGGGCAGCGAAGCGCTCGGCCTGGTCGACCGGGTCGTTGAGCTCGGAGAACGCGTTCGCGTACTCGTGGCCGGCGATGACCAGCTCAAAGCGATGGGTCAGGCGCGGGTCATCCTCAAAGCGCTTGGCAAGCGGGCTGACCTCGATGGGGTAATCGCACACGAAGGTGGGGTTGACGATGGTGTCCTCGCCCAGCTCGTCATAGATCTCGGCGATGATCTTGCCGGCGGTCCACTCGGGCTTGATCTCCAGGCCCTTCTCGCGTGCGGCGGCAGCAAGCTCCTCAACCGGCGTGTCGATGGTGACCTGCTTGCCAATCACGTCAGAGACGATATCGGTCATGGGACGGCTGGCCCACTCACCAGAAAGGTCGATGGTCTGGCCCTGGTACTCGATGACCTCGGGGTTGCCGATGGCCTTGTTAGCCGCCTTAATGACACCCTGGGCGAGCGCCTTCATGCCCTCGAGGTCGGAGAAGGCACGGTAGGCCTCCATCGTGGTGAACTCGGGGTTGTGGGTAAGGTCCATGCCCTCGTTACGGAAGATGCGGCCGATCTCGAACACGCGCTCAAAACCACCGACGATGCAGCGCTTGAGGTGCAGCTCAGTGGCAATACGCAGGTAGCACTCCTGATCGAGCGCGTTGAAGTGGGTAATGAACGGCTTGGCAGTAGCGCCGCCCTGGATGGTCTGCAGGATGGGGGTCTCGACCTCCATGTAGCCGTCGGACTCCATAAAGCGTCGGAAGGTAGAGAGAATCTGCGAGCGCTTGCGGAAGGTCTCGCGAACGTCGTCGTTGGCGATCAGGTCGACATAGCGCTGACGATAGCGGGTCTCCTTGTCGGAAAGACCGTGGAACTTCTCGGGCAGCGGGCGAACGGCCTTGGACAGCAGCGTCGCGCTCTTGGGGGCAACGGAAAGCTGGCCACGCTTGGTGCGCACGACTACGCCGGTCACGCCCAGGATATCGCCCAGGTCGAGTGCCTTGAGCGTGTTCCAGGCGGCCTCGTCCATATCGTTGATGCGGCAGAACAGCTGGATCTCGCCGGTCGCATCGCGCACGACGATGAACATGATCTTGCCCTGACCGCGCTTGGCGACCACACGGCCGCCGATCTTCACGACGTCCTCGGTGTCCTCGCCATCGGTGAGCTCGGCGTACTTAGTCTCGATGTCGACGACGTAGTCCTCAATCTCGGAGTGCTCGGGATACGGGTTCTGGCCCGCCTCGAACAGGGAGGCACGCTTGGCCAGGCGGGTGGCGCGCTCGTCGTTGAGCGTCGATGCCTGATCGGCGGCGTTCTGGTTTTCTGCCATAGTTAGCTCCTCAAACTAAAACGCTCCCCAGGATTCGGTCCCAGGGAGCGAAAACATACCTTTACGCGGGACCGTGGTCTAGCGTGCGATCTTGGCGATGGTGTAGATGCGGGTCTTGCCGGAAGGCGTAACAACCTCGACGGAGTCGCCCTCGCCATGACCAATGATGGCGTGGCCGACCGGAGACTCGTTGGAGATCTTGTGCTCGAGCGAGTTGGTCTCGGTGGTACCGACAAGCGTGACCTCGATGAGCTCACCGTTGGGGTCGACCAGGGTAACAGTCGAGCCAATGGAGACGGTCAGGTCGCCCGTGCTGGCAGCGATCTGAGCGTTGGCGAGGATAGCCTGGATCTCGGCGATACGAGCGGCGTTCTGGGCCTGCTTGTCCTTGGCGGCATCGTACTCGGAGTTCTCCGAAAGGTCGCCGAACGCGCGGGCTTCCTTGATGTCCTCGACGATCTCCTTGGCGTAATCGCCCTCACGCCAAGCGAGCTCCTCGACGAGCTTCTGGCGGCCCTCAGCGGTCAGTACGATCTGGCTTGCGTCCATACGGATATCTCCCCAACTATGATGTAACGATCAACTGTCAACAAAAACGAAAAAGACCGGCTAGCCTGCGGGCAAGCCGGTCAGGTGCTCACCCCAAAGGGATGGGACTACTCTGCGTCCGCGTCGCTGTCCTCTGCCTTCTTTTGCTTGGCAGCAGCGAGCTTGGCCTCGAGCTCTGCGATCTCCTTGTCCTCCTTGGACTCCTCGACCACAACGTCCTCGGCCTGCTTAGTTTCGCCCTTATCGTCGCCCTCCATACCCTCGCGGATATTCTTGACGGTAGAGCCGAGGGACTTACCGAGCTTCGGCAGGTTCTTAGGCCCAAAGATAATCAGGACAACGACGAGAATAATGATGAGCTCAGGAGCCCTCAGTCCAAACATGTAGACCTCCACAATACAGCGAGACAAGCTCGAATGAGTATACCGCGGGTATCGCGGTATCACAACAATAGCTAAAAAAAGGGACCGCAAGAAGCGGTCCCTCCTCATGCTCTGGTCGGGTTGACTGGATTTGAACCAGCGACCCCTGCGTCCCGAACGCAGTGCTCTACCAAACTGAGCCACAACCCGTTAGCTCGACTATAGTAACAAAGATTTCCGTCGTGTGCCAGAGAAATTTTTACTTCTTTGGCGCTTCAATGCGAACCGTATCGGAAACGAGCTCCGTTGCATAAGCCCACCAGCCGTTTTGTTGAGCGGCTGTTGCAAGATTGACTGCCGTGGCGGCAGTATCGCAGAGAGCAAACGAGCAGGCACCCGAACCGCACACGTTTGCGGTAATGGTACCGTCCTGTGAACGAAGCCAGTCGAGCACCGTTTGAATCCGCGGCTCCATCTGCGCGGAAATGACTCCCAGGTTGTTGTGGACGAGCGCGTAGGCCGCCTCTGCGTCTCCCGAGCGAAGGGCAGATGCGATCGCTCCGGGCTTGTCCGCAGGCGCTGGGGTCTCGTCAAAACGTCGATAGGCTTCAATTGTTGAAACGCTTGCCTCGCGCGGCTTGACCAGCACGACGGGCGTCGCGGGTAGTGCGGGGTACTCGGTTGCCAGCACGTCTCCCCCACCCACGTAAAATGCAGGGCTGGCATGCAAAAAGAAGGGAACGTCGGCTCCAATGCCGCGCGCGATGTTGTCCAGCGCGGGATCGGCACGGTCGATACCCCACAGCTCTGCCAAGGCGACAATGACCGCCGCGGCATCCGTCGAAGGACCGCCCAGGCCGGCACACAACGGGATGCGCTTCTCGATCGTGATGCAGACATTGGCTTCGCGACCATAATGCTCGGCCATAGCAGTGGCCGCACGATACGCCGTATTCTTTTGCATGGGAAAGTCGGATGCCGGAATCGTCTGGACGGTCAGCGCCTGTGCCGGCGTAACCGTCACGGTATCGACAAGACCGACGGCTGCCATCAGGGAATCGACCTTGTGGTAGCCGCGGTCGTCACGCTCGGTATGAACACCCAGGTAGAGGTTGATCTTTGCCGGCGCGGAAAGAGTCAGGGACCAATCGGTCACCGCTAGTGCTCCTCGAGCTGATTGCCGAGCGGGGTAAAGATGTGCTCGCCGCTCTCGGGGTCGAACAGCTCGACCTGGCCGGTGAGAACATCAATATACTGGTAGGACTGACGCGACTTGCGGCCACGGCGCTCGTCGACCTCGACGATAAAGACTGCCGGATGGACGCTCTTGATGGTGCCCATGCGCTCGACGACGCGGGTGCGGCCCATGTTGGCCTTCACCTTAACGCGATCGCCCACCATATCGGTCAGCTTCTCGTGGATGTCGTCGACGTGATTGACTTCCATCTCTTCCATGAACAGGGCCTCCAGAAGGTGCAATTCAAAAAGGGGATAATACCCCTAAGATAGACAAAACTCTAATACTATAGCACCCTGCTACAACCCCGCGCAAGTAGCTAAAAAAGCCCCGTCCCAAATTAGCTGCTTACAGATTGTCGGTATCGAGGACGATGGTGAATGGGCCGTCGTTGACGAGGTCGACCTTCATGTCGGCGCCGAAGATGCCATGCGCTACGTGCTCGACGTCCTCGCGCACAAGCGTCAGGAAGTACTCGTAGAGCTCGTTGGCGACATCGGGGGCGCCGGCATCCGTAAACGATGGGCGGCGGCCGTGACGGCAATCGGCGAACAGCGTGAACTGCGACACCACGAGAACCTCGCCGTCGACATCGGCAAGTGCCAGGTTGGTCTTGCCGTTCTCGTCCTCGTTAATGCGCAAGCCCCGGAGCTTGCCCCACAGCTTATCGGCCTCGGCGCGCGTGTCGCCGTGGCCCACGCCCAGCAGTACCAGATAGCCGCGCCCAATTTTGCCCACGCACTCGCCGTCGACCGTCACGCCGGCGTTGAGCACGCGCTGCACCACCGCACGCACGGCCTACTCCTCGCCCGTCAGCTTGGCGGATAGGTGCTCGAGCGCATGGAATCGATGGCTGATGGCGTTCTTCTCGTCCGCCGTCAGCTCGGCCATGGTCTTGCCCGGCGTGTCGATCGGCAGGAACAGCGGGTCGTAGCCAAAGCCGTGATCGCCGCGGCCCTCGTGTGCGATAACGCCCTCGCAGGCGCCCTCACCATAGGTGACCAAGCCGTCCGTGTCGATGAGCGCGACGACACTCATAAAGCGCGCAGTGCGGTCCTCGTCGGCCACGCCCTCCAGATTCACGAGCAGCTTGGCATTGTTGGCAGCATCGTCGCCGTGAACGCCCGCGTAGCGCGCGCTATACACGCCGGGCTCACCGTCCAGCGCGTCGACGACCAGGCCCGAATCGTCGGCAATGGCCATGAGCCCCGTCTCTTCGACGGCAGCCTGCGCCTTGATGATGGCGTTCTCCAAAAACGTCGTGCCGTTTTCCTCGGGGTCCTCAAAATCGCCCAGCTGGCCGAGCGCCACAAAGCGAACCTCGGGCATAACCTTGCCCAAAATGGCCTCGATCTCGGTGAGCTTATGAGCGTTGCCCGTTGCCACGACGATGGTCGCCGCCGGGTCGAGGGTGTCGATGTCGATCTTCTCAAGTGCCATGAGTGGTCTCCTTGTCTCTATAGCAATGCCGAGTTGAGAACGACGAGGACCTTGACCTCTCTCCCCTCTCAATCAACGGCAGCCTTATGCTTTGGCGTTTCCGCAGATAAAACCTACCAAAATAAACCTGTCCCTTTTTGGCAGGTTAGGCGAGGGCTTGGCGCTGGAGCTCGATGAGCTCGGCAATGCCCTTGTCGCCCAAATCGAGCAGGGCATTGAGGCGCTTGCGGTCGAAGGGCGCCTGCTCGCCAGTGCCCTGGAGCTCGATCATCTCACCGGTATCGGTAGCGACAAGGTTCATGTCGACCTCGGCGTGACTGTCCTCGGAATAATCCAGATCGAGCAGGGTGTTGCCGTCGACAACGCCCATGGAAATCGCGGCGACCTGGCCCGTGAGCGGGATGCGCTCGAGCTTACCCGCCTCGACCCACATGGCAAGGGCGTCGTGCAACGCCACCCAGGCGCCGGTAATGCTCGCCGTTCGCGTGCCGCCGTCTGCCTGAATCACGTCACAGTCGACGGTGACGGTGTACTCTCCAAGCGCCTTCATGTTGACGACGGTGCGCAGGCTACGGCCGATCAGACGCTCAATCTCCATGGAGCGACCCTTACGGTTGGCGTGCTCGCGCTTGCAGCGCTTGCCGGTCGATGCCGGCAGCATGGCGTACTCCGCCGTTACCCAACCGGCCTTGGCGCCCTTGCGCCAGCCCGGCACGCCCTCCTCGATGGTGGCAGCGCACAGCACGCGCGTATCGCCAAACTCGGCCAGGCACGAACCGTGGGCGTGTTTCATGACGCCGCGAGTAAGCTTGATGGGGCGCAGCTCATCGGCGGCGCGGCCGTTGGCACGATTGACCTGCATGTACTCCATAGAAATATCCTTTCGGCAAAAGGCGAACGTGAGCCTTTGATCGGTGACCTTATATCTATTTCAGTTCGTCGATATCGATATGCTCGATGCTCTTGAGCGGCTGGCCAAAGATAAAACTGCCCGCCACCGCAAACTCGGCAATGTTATCGGCCGTCGTTGCAAAACGATGCTGCGGCTCGGCAGCGTCGCCCGCCAGCTGCTCGCGGCGCGTGAGAATATCGGTCAGCTCGCGCGTGGTCTCCTCGGCGGAGCTCACCACGCGCACTCCAGGACCCAGTGCATGGCGAATAGGCCCCACGAGCAGCGGAAAATGCGTGCAGCCGAGTACCACGGTATCGATGCCGTGGTCGCGCAGCGGTTCAACCGTGGCGCCGACCAGCGCGCGTACGGCGGGCGTATCAAAGATGTCCTCGTTCTCGAGCCACTGCTCTTGCAGATGCGCGCCCGAGGCGAGCTCGTGCTCAACGACCTCGACAAAGCTCGAAGCAGGGCAGCCGTATACGTCGACGCCGGCATCCAGGTCCTGAATGGCACGCGTGTAAGCGCCTGAGCGAATGGTGAGGTTGGTGGCGAGCACGCCCACCCGGCGCGTGCGGGTGCTGTTGATTGCCGCGCGTGCGCCCGGTGCGATCACACCGATGACGGGGACGTCGAGCACCTGCTGGGCCAAACGCAAGGCCGCAGCGGTCGCCGTATTGCAGGCGATGACCATGATCTTGACGTCGTGCTTCGACAGCCAACGGCCCGCCTGCAGTGCAAACGAGCGCACCTCGTCCTCGGTGCGCGTGCCGTAGGGGCAGCGCTTGGTGTCGCCAAAGTAGTAGACGGACTCGTGCGGCAACGCCGTTGCGATGGCGCGTGCAACCGTCAGACCGCCCAGACCCGAGTCGAACACACCGATCGGACGCGTGTCACCTGCCAGATTCTCGATATCGGACATTACCTCACCAGATTCTCTCTCGAAAAGATATGGCTCAGAACGATAGGACCGCACTACGAACGGGCCGCGACGAGCAGCTCTGCCGTTGCCGCCCAGCCGTCGACAATCTTGCCGCGCGTGACGTAGGCGTTATCGCAGGTATCCAGGAACTCGGGCGCGCCGGCGCTGGTCAAACCGTTCTCGACCAGGCAGAACGTGCCCACGTGGTCAGCCATGTAGAAGTCGGACTCGGAATCGCCGAGCGCCAGCGTCTCCTCGCGCTCGATACCCAGGTGCTCACAGAAACGTGCGATGGCAACGCCCTTGTTGAGGCCGGCGGGATTGATGTTAAACGCGCGGCCATCCTCGACGCGTTCGAGCTCGAGCGTCGTCGGCTTGGACAGATGCGTCAGGTGACCGTTGCAGGCCCAGACCAGGCCGCAGCCGGCCTCGTCCAGGATGGCCTGGACCTCGTCGTCAGGCACATCGCCGCGCATGCCGACGGTGACCTCGCGGTACTTGTAGCCAGTCGACATGTCATTGTGGTACTCGATCTTATGCGGCCAGCGGGCGAGAATCTTCTCGCACACGCCAGTCTGCTCGATCACCTGATGCGGTGTGAGGCCGCAGGCGGGGTCGTAGAGCATGTCGCCGGTCAGATACTCCCAATCGTTGGCCTTGAGATCGTACATGACCAGGCCGCCCATCTCGCCGATGTAGGAGTTGAGGCCGAGCACGCGCGCATCCTCGTGGATCATAGTACGGTTGCGGCCCGAGGTGGGGACCACCTGGATGCCGGCGCGGGCAAGTGCCACGACAGCCTCGACGAGCTTGGTCGAGGGGTTGCCGTCGTTGTCGCGCAGCACGCACGAGCCGGGCGCGAGCATGGTGGCGTCCAGGTCGGTAAAGACGTACTTAACCTTGGCAAGACGCTCGCGCATCTCGCCCGAAAGCTCAGCGACGGTCGGCAGGGTATTGTGGGACATGGTCACTCCATTACGTAGAAGGGGTTTCTGGTCTTAGGCGTCGTACGCCGCAAGGGTGCGCTTGAGAATCGAACCGTCGCGCTCGCAAGGCTCGGGTCCGTTCTTGCGCAGCATACGCTCTTCCTCGCCCTTACCGGTCACGATGACCACGGCAGGACGGACAGTTTCGCGCACGGCAGTCTCGATAGCGGCAACGCGATCAGTCACGATTTGCCAGTTATCATTTCCCTGCGCTTGAACGTTGCGCGCGATCTCGGCGCAAATATCCTCGACATCCTCGGGGCCGGGGTCATCCTCGGTAATCACGATTCGGTCGGCATACTTGCCAGCGGCGATGCCCATCGTGGTGCGTCGATCGACACCCTTACCGCCCGTAGCGCCAAATACAACCGCCAGCTCGCGCTCGGGATAGTTCTCGCGCAAGTCGCGCAGGAGCGTCTCGAGGCTCATGCC
Source organism: uncultured Collinsella sp. (assembly GCA_902462065.1). Taxonomy (GTDB): domain Bacteria; phylum Actinomycetota; class Coriobacteriia; order Coriobacteriales; family Coriobacteriaceae; genus Collinsella. The sequence goes on along the minus strand of CABQAK010000017.1, from coordinate 16,151 downwards.
GTTATGTGCAAAATCGACGATGCCCAGGATTTTGCCCGATACGGACGGATAGAGCTCCATACGGCCGGGAACGAAGACGCCCTCAAAGCCGTGGACGATACCCTCTTCGGAAATGCCCAGGGCCTCGGCGCAGGCAATAGCGGCAAGCGCATTGGAGACATTGAACTTAACCGGCGTGGGAATCACAATGTCGCGCGTAAAGCGGGGCGTGCGCACCGTTGCCACCACGCCGCAGTCGCCATTGCGAATCGCCAGCGCAAGCACGTCGGCACGCTCGTCGGTCAGGGAGAACGTCACCGTACGTTCGCAACGAGATGCCGCCTCGAGCACGCGATCGACTTTATCCATATCGAGATTGACCACGGCAAAACGGCTCTGCGAGAAGATTTTGAGTTTGCTGGCAAAGTAATCCTCGAGCGTCGGATGCTCAATCGGCGAAATGTGATCCTCGCCGATATTGGTAAAGGCGCCGACTTCAAAGGCGATCTTGCCCGTGCGCTCGTATTTGAGGCCCTGGCTCGATGCCTCCATAACCAGCCACGGGGCACCCGCCTCCGCAGCATGCGCGATGCGAGACTGCAGCAGAAAGGATTCGGGAGTCGTCAGTTTGGAAGGGCCTGCCTCGATGCCGTCGTCGAACTCAATGCCCGTATTAAGAGCGGGTCGATGACAGCCCGTAAGCTTGGCCTCGTTGGCGAGAATGCCGCGCAGATAAAAGCTGCAGGTCGACTTGCCCTTGGTGCCTGTAAAGGCGCAGACCTTCACCTTACCCGACGGATGCCCATAAAAGGCATCTGCCACCACGGCGAGCGTGCGACGAATATCGCTCACAATCACCGCGGGAAGATCAACATCGTAATCGACCTCGGAAACGTAGGCCACGGCGCCATCGGAGATTGCCGAAAGCAGGTACTCACGCTTAAACGCGCGGCCCTTGCAGACAAACAACGTGCCCGGACGCACCCGGCGCGAGTCGTCAGTTGCAAACTCAATGCGCTGGTCGCACGAAGCGCTCGGTCTGGAAACAACAAGGTCATCTTCCTCGAGCAACTCTATATAGCGCATCAGAGTTAGCTTCTCTTGTGTCGGACTCGACATACAAAGACCTCTCTCGCTAAATTCAGCCTTAAAGGGCAAAAGACGTCCCGCGGCAGAAACGATGAAACATTCTGTATTATCAACCATCCTAATATGCCACCTGACCTTGCGCGCACTGCAGCCTTCTAAAAAATTGCATGGACTGCGTCGTGGGTTAATAAATAGCAACAGTGTTCACCCCGCGTAAATACAAGGAAATCTGGGTGCTATTCTTTATTCAAATGTCTTGATGTGCCTCATTGACCCACAATGCCGACCCATCATGCCCAAGCAAAGGATTCCAGATGAAACGACACTTCGAGCGTCGCCACCACTCGGCACATGTCCAGTTGACCCGGCACATCGCCTGCGCCTTCGCGACGGTCGCTGTGGCCCTTGCCACCATCATCGGCGCGAGCGGCTGTTCGTCCTCCCAGAACGCCTCGAGCACCTACACACTCGTCGAGAATGGCAAGCTCACCGTCGCAAGTGACTTGGCCACACCCCCGTTTGAATACGTCAACGATTCCGGCAAAGACCAAGGCTTTACCTATGAACTCATGGGCATGATCGCAGACGAGCTCGGTCTGGAGCTCAACTACTTGCCGGCGCAAAAGTTCGACGGCATTATCCCCATGGTCAAACAGGGTGTAAAGACCGATGTCGGCGCATGCAACATCACGATTACCGACGAGCGCAAAGAAGAGGTCGACTTCACCGACCCCTATATCGACTCCAATCAGGGCGTCGCAGTTGCAAAGAACACTGGATACGACACGGTCGATAGCCTCAACGCACCGGGCGTCAAAATTGCCGTGCAGTCGGGCACCACGTCCGAGGAGTGGGCAATCGAGAACCTGCCGCAGGCAACCACCGTCAACTTTGACGACTGGACGGCAGCCTTCACCGCCGTCATGAGTGGTCAGTGCCAGGCGGTCGTATGCGATTTGCCCGTTGAGCAGTGGATGGTTTCGAACTCCTTTACCGGTATGGAGATCATCAAAGAGGTTCCGACGGGCGAGCAGTTTGGCATTGCCGTCTCTAAAGACAACCCCGAGCTGACACAGGCCATCAACGATGTCCTCGCCAAGATCAAGAGCTCCGGCGCCTATGACAAACTGTACGAGAAGTGGTTTGGCATGGCACCCACGAGCGGGTCCGATAACGAGGATGCCTCGAGCTCAGACGACGCGACGGGCGCTTCACTCGCCGTCACCTCGGCGACCGCCAAGTCAAACGAGGACAGCGGCAACGGCGTGCTCGGCGGCATTGCAACCCGCCTGACCTGGGAAGCGACAACGGGTAGCGACGAGGGCGACGTTTCGCAAATTGAACTTGAGCTGCCCGAGGGCGGATCGTTTGAAAGCACCGATGTTAAGGTCACGCTGCTCGACGGACTGAACCAGACGGGTGTCAAGGCATCGTGCTCGCTGAACGGCTCAAAGCTCGTCATCAAGTTCGCCGATCTCGTCGCTGCCGGCTCGCAGATTCGCGTTGTCGTCCCCGACGTCGTATTCCCGAGCAACGCGGGTGCCTATGCCGTCACCGGCAGCTATGTCGCCGACGGCGACAAGCGAGATCTTCCCGAGAGCCCCACCATCAGCGTCTCGGAGAGCACCATGGTACAAGAAATCGTCGCCTGGCTCGATGCCCAGCCTTGGGTTGCCGCATGGAACTCCAACCCGTTTTTGGGCATGTTCTTCAAGCCGCAGATTATCGTCACCTCAATCGCCTCGCTCTTTAAGGGCTGGGGCATAGCACTTGCCGTGACCGCCATCGGTTTTCCGCTCGCCATCCCCATCGGCTTGCTGTTTGCCTTTATGAAAATCAGTCATAGTCGTATGCTACGCGGCATCGCCGTGACATACATCAACGTCCTACGCGGAACCCCGCTCTTCCTGCAGATCTACATTGCGTTCTTTGGGTTCCCTATGATCGGTCTCAACGTGCCCAATCTGCCGCTCGGCGTTGGCGTGCTCGCCATCAACTGCTCGGCCTATCTTGCCGAGATTTTCCGTGCCGGCATCGAGAGCGTACCGCCTGGTCAATCAGAAGCTGCCTACTCGCTTGGCATGACTTGGTCCCAAGTTATGTCGCGCATCGTGATCCCGCAAGCCGTACGTTGCGCTATACCGACTATGACCAGCGAGTTCGTTATGCTGTACAAGGACACGTCGCTGCTTTCGAGCGTTGGCGTCATGGAGCTCATGCTGTTCTCCAAAAACCTCACGGCAACCACGGGCAACATTACGCCCTACATTTGCGCCGCACTTTACTATCTGGTCGTGACGATTCCGCTCATCCACATCGTCACCAAGGTGGAGCACCGTCTCGCCAAGCGCAGCAAGCGCTAACCGCTCGTACATAGCGTTCGCAACCACGGCCCGCCGCTTCGCCTGAAGATCGGGCCGTGGTTTTTTCGGTTCGCTCGGCGCTTATGCCCTATCACGAAACAAAAGATTGGCATGATAGTAAAGATTATTTGACATCAGCTGCCACAATCCTTGCGGCAGTACACCTGAGCCGTCAGCAGAAAGGATCTTGCATGTGCGGTTTTGTCGGTTTTACCGGTACAGATGAACAGAGTGAGCTGGTTCTCACGGCCATGATGAATCGCATCATCCACCGTGGTCCCGATATGGGCGGCCAGCATATCGTCGACAACGTTGCCCTTGGCTTCCGTCGTCTTTCGATTCTTGATCTTTCCGAAGCTGGAGCTCAGCCCATGTCGAGCGACGACGGCAAGGTCACGATTGTCTTCAACGGAGAGATCTACAACTTCCAAGAGCTTCGCGCCGAGCTGGAGGCAGCCGGCTACGCCTTCCACTGCAACGCTGATACCGAGGTCCTGGTACACGGTTACGAGGAGTGGGGCGAGGACCTGGTCAACCGCCTGCGCGGCATGTACGCGTTCGTGATTCACGACCAGAACAAGAACAAACTCTTTGGCGCTCGTGACATCTTTGGTATCAAGCCGTTCTATTACTACCAGGCATCCGATGGCTCGCTGCTGTTTGGCTCCGAGATCAAGAGCTTCCTGGACCATCCCAAGTTTGAGAAGGCTGTCAACCACGACGCGCTGCGCCCCTACCTGACGCTGCAATTCCCCGCCACGGAGGAGACCTTCTTTAAGGGCGTATTCAAGCTTGCCCCGGCGCATTGCTTTACGTATGACCTGACGACCAACACCATGGACATCAAGCGTTACTGGAGCTGTGACTTCACCGACGACAACTCCAAGACCTTCGAGGAGTACGTGGACGAGTGCGACAAGGTCGTGCACGAAAGCGTCGCTGCACACCGAATCGCCGATGTTAAGGTGGGCTCGTTCCTTTCTGGCGGCGTGGACTCCAGCTACATTGCCGCCTGTCTCATGCCTGACACCACGTATTCTGTCGGCTTTGATTACAAGAACTTCAACGAGACCAACTACGCTGCCGAGCTTTCCGACAAGCTGGGCATCAAGAACGTGCGCAAGATGATTACCGCCGACGAGTTCTTCGATGCATTGCCCGATATCCAGTATCACATGGACGAGCCGCAGTCGAACCTGTCCAGCGTGCCGCTGTACTATCTGGCGCAGATGGCTTCCGAGGAGGTCACCGTCGTCCTTTCGGGCGAGGGTGCCGACGAGCTGTTTGCCGGCTATGAGTGGTACGAGGACACCCCCGAGATGCGCTCCTTTAAGAAGCGCGTGCCGCTCGGCGTACGTCGCGCCCTGGGCTCGCTCGTTCAGCATCTCCCCTACTTTAAGGGCCACAACTTCCTGACGAAATGCGCCGAGGTTCCCGAGCGCTGGTATGTGGGTCAGGCAAAGGTGTTCGATCCCTCCGAGGTCGACGAGGTGCTCAAGCCCGCTTATGACACCGGCAAGAACGCCGCCGAGATGTGCGCCGAGTACTACAAGCAGGTTCCCAACTGCTGCGAGCTTTCCAAGAAACAGTATCTGGATATGAACATGTGGCTGCCGGGCGACATCCTGCTCAAGGCCGACAAGATGTGCATGGCACATTCTCTGGAACTTCGCGTCCCGTTCCTGGACAAGAAGGTCATGGAGTTTGCCGAACACATTCCCGCCAACTACCGCGTTAACGAAGAAGGCTGCAAGCTCGTCCTGCGTCACGCTGCCAACCGCACGCTGCCCGACGAGTGGGCAACGCGCAAGAAGGTGGGCTTCCCCGTACCGGTCAAGTTCTGGCTGCGTGAGCAAAAGTACTACGACTACGTAAAGGAATACTTCACCGCACCGTGGGCTGCCGATTTCTTTGACACCGATGCGCTCATGAAACTGCTTGACGATCACTTTGAAGGTCGCGCGCTCAACCAGCGCAAGATCTATACCACGCTGACGTTCCTCATCTGGTACAAGCGTTTCTTTATCGACGAGAACAAGGGCGCCGAAGTCGCCGCGTAAGTTTCGTTATGAATTAGCGGTGAACAGCCCAGGGTTTCCGCTATACTCAATCCCTGCGGGCGATTGGCGCAACGGTTAGCGCAGGTGCTTTACACGCACAAGGCTGGGGGTTCGAATCCCTCATCGCCCACCACTGAATTGGAAACGGTCCTCGCAAGGGGACCGTTTTTGTTTTGGCCCATCGCAGAGGGATTCGAACCCGCAAGGGTGCGAAGCTGAGGAAACGCGAAGCGTTTTCCAGCGTAGCACGCGAGGGCCGCAGGCCCGAAGCGAGAGCGGGCGGCGCCAGCCGCACGCGGACATCCCTCATCGCCCACCACTTGATTGAAAAGGCTCCCAGCGATGGGGGCCTTTCCTTTTTGGGCCCATCGCAGAGGGATTCGAACCCGCAAGGGTGCGGAGCTGAGGAAACGCGTAAGCGTTTTCCAGCGCAGCACGCGAGGAGCGAAGCGAGAGCGGGCGGCGAAATGGACCCTTGGCGAATACCCGTGTGCAAAAAATGCCAAATATGAGTACTGCCACCTTTTTGGTAGCAGCGTTTTCGAAGTCATAAAAGGCAAATCCGACATTAGAACGACGACTGATAGTCCAGTTAAGCCAATTTAGTTACTACAAAACTGGACATATGTGGCCCAACTCATCTAAAAACGCCTAATTTATATGTTACGAAGTTAGTGCCCGTACTCATATTTGCCACTTTTTGCACACGGCCTATCCCAGCCATGGTAAATCGATAGTAAAACGGGCTCCAGACCGCTGAATCGTGCCGTAAATGGCACGACCGCAGTCCGGAACCCGGTCAAAATTGAGTTATTGCGCTGTGTTAGGCCAAAACGTCCGACAAAATCTCGATCAGGCTGCCCACGTCGGCTTCCTCGCAGACAAGCGGCGGCAGGAAACGCAGCGTATGAGCTCCGGTCGCGTTAATCACGGCGCCGGCGGCCAGCGCGCGGGCAACAATATCATGCGCATCGCCCGCAGCGTCATCCAAGTCGCAGCCGAGCATCAGGCCGCGGCCACGAACCTCAACCACGTGCGGAAGCTTGGCCAGCGCCTGCTCCATATAAGCACCCACCTTGGCGGCATGCTCAGCGTAGTCGCCGCGCACAAGCGCGGAGAGCGTCGCGGCGCACGCCGCGACGGCCAAGCAGCTACCGCCAAAGGTCGAGCCGTGGTCGCCCGGCTTAAACACGTCGGCGATCTTCTTCTTTGCCACCACGGCACCCATAGGCACGCCATCGGCGATCCCCTTGGCAAGGCTCATAATGTCGGGCTCCACGCCATAGGTCTGGAACGCAAACGGCTTGCCGGAGCGGAACAGACCGCACTGGACCTCGTCGGCGATAAGAACGGCGCCCACTTCGTGTGCCAGGTCGCGCGCCTCAGCCATAAACTCCTCGGTCATGGGGTGCACGCCACTCTCACCCTGGATCGGCTCGAGCATCACGGCACAAATTTCGCTCCCCAGCTGCTTAAAGATCGCGCGCAGTTCATCGACATCGTTGGGTGTGCAGGCCACAAAGCCACCCGGCAGCGGACGGAAGCTGTCCTGTAGCCAATCCTGCATGGTGGCGGCAATGGTCTCGAGCGTACGGCCGTGGAAGCCGCCGCGCATGCATACGATGGTGTTGCCGCCGTTACCAGCACGCTTGGCGTACAGACGCGCGAGCTTCATCGAGCCCTCGTTGGCTTCGGCACCTGAATTGGCAAAGAACGTCTCCCACACCTGCTCGTCCGCGGCCGGGGCACCGAGCGCAGCGGCCGTGGTCTCATCGCCGGCGGCAATGGCATCGGCCAGCACGCACGCACCATCTACGTCGTCGTTGGCAAGCTTGGACAGCAGCGCCGCGACCTGTCCACGCTGCTCGATGTAGAAGTAATTGGAGACATGCATGAGCTTTTTTGTCTGCGCCTCGAGCGCCGAAAGCACTGCAGGATTACCGTGGCCTAGGCTACACACACCGATTCCAGCAAGAAAGTCGAGGTACTCACGGCCATCGTCGCCGGTGAGCTTCATGCCGTGACCCTCGACAAACTCGACCGGAGAGCGGCCAAAGGTATGCATAACGTAATGGGATTCAAGCGATTGCTGAGCTGCAAGTGACATGGGATGCCTTTCGTTGGGCGCCAGACGGCGCGGGGCTATGGGTGCAGGAATGGGGCGGCTGCGGGTCAGCTAGACCGTCTGGAGCTTCTCGACCTCGTCAAGGTTCTCGGTCAGACGCGCCGCAAACGTCGAAAGCGGATGCGGATGCGTATCGAACTCGTAAGCCGTCTCGGTGGAATGGATCACGGTGCCGACGCCGGCATCGGTCAGCAGCTCCAGCAGCAGCGAGTGCGGCGTAGTACCGTTAATGATGTGGGCACGAAATACGCCGGCGGTAAGCGCATCGACAGCGGCGCGTAGCTTGGGAATCATGCCTTTGTCGACCTCGCCCCCATAGAGCATTTCGTTAACCTCGTCGAGCGTTAGGTTGGAGATAAGCGAGTCCTTGTCGCTAAAGTCCTTGTACAGGCCATCGACATCGGTCAAAAAGATCGCCTTATGCGCGTGGAGCGCCGCGGCAACGGCACCGGCGGCGGTATCGGCGTTGATGTTGAAGAAACCGCCGTCCTCCCCCGCCGCGACGGTAGCGATGACGGGGATGTACTCGCTATCGAGTAAGCGCTCGATATAGTCGGTGTTGACGTGCGTCACTTTGCCCACGCGTCCGAGCTCGGGGTCGAGCGGCTCGGCGATGAGCGTGCCGGCATCGCTGCCCGACACGCCCACGGCCAGGTTGCCGTGCTGGTTGAGCGCCGCGACCAGCTCCTGGTTAACTTTGCCGCCCAGTACCTCGCGCACGATATCCATGGTGGCAGGCGTAGTCACGCGCTGGCCGTTCTTAAACTCGACGGGGATGTCGTAGTGGCTGAGTGCCTCGTTGATGGCCTTGCCGCCACCGTGCACGATAACAGGGCGCATGCCGATAATCTTGAGCAGGACGATGTCGCTCATCACGTCACGACGCAGCTGCTCGTCGACCATGGCGGCACCGCCGTACTTGATAACGACCGTCTTACCCGTCAGGTTCTTAATCCACGGCAGCGCCTCGAACAGCAGCTGCGCGGTAACTTCGTTGGATTCGCTTGAGCGACAATCGCGTGCGAACTTCATAGTCTGCCTCGTCTTTCGTGTAGCTATCGCGCCGCACCTCGTTGCCCGCGATTGCAGCGGGACGCGCGGCACATCGGGAGTCTAGGAACGGTAGTCGCCGTTAATGAAGATGTACTCGTGCGTGAGGTCGCAAGTCCACACGGTGGTCGCCGCGTCCCCTGCGCCCAGGTCTGCCGAGATCACAATCTCGGGCGCCTCAAAGCGACGCAGCGCCTCGTCCTCGTCAAAGGGAACGGTCAGGCCATCACGGCAGACGGGCATACCCATCATGTCAATGGACACATCTTCTTGGTTAAACTGCACGCCGCACTTGCCGAGCGCCATGGCAATGCGGCCCCAGTTGCAGTCGTGGCCGGCGATGCAGGTCTTGACGAGCGGCGAGTTGGCGACAGCACGGGCGGCGATATCGGCCTCCTCGTCGTTCGCGGCGCCGGTGACGTTGACCGTCACGAGCTTGGACGCGCCCTCGCCATCGGCAGCGATATTGCGCGCCAGGCTCTCGCACACCTCATGCACGGCAAAGGCCAGCTCATCGAAGGCGTCAGAGCCCTCAACAATGGGTTCGGCATCCGCGGCAGCGGCGCCGGAGGCAAGCATGATGCAGGTGTCGTTAGTCGAGGTGTCGGAATCGACCGTTACCTTGTTAAAGGTCTGTTTGACGGTCGAGAGCAGCAGGGCATGAAGTGCCGCAGGCTCGACGGGGGCATCGGTGGTGATAACTGCGATCATGGTGGCCATGTTGGGCATGATCATGCCCGAGCCCTTGCACATGCCGCCCACCGTGTAGGCATTGCCCGCATGGCCCGCGGCCTCACTGCGGTAACGCACGGCGTATTCCTTGGAATGCGTGTCGGTCGTCATGATGGCGCGGGCTGCATCGGCACCACCGTGGGCGGAAAGCGCCTCGTAGGCAGCAGGAATGGCGGTCTCAAACGTATCGATCGGCAGAATCTGACCAATCACGCCCGTGGAGGCAACCAGAATCTGCTGGGGCTCGCAGCCGATGACCTGCGAGGCGATGTTGCAGGTCTCGCGCGCGCAGGCAAGACCGGTCTCACCCGTGGCGGCGTTGGCATTGCCAGAGTTGACCGAAACGCCGGCGATGATGCCGTAGCCCTTGTCGGCACCGCCCAGGTTGGCGCGGCTCACCTGCACGGGCGCCGCACAAAAGCGGTTGGTCGTAAACACGCCGGCACCGGGACAGGGTTTATCGGGCACGACGAGGGCGTAATCCAGGCGCTCGGGATTCTTGCGGAATCCGGCATGGATGCCCGCCGCCTTAAAGCCGGCTGCCGCCGTTACGCCGCCCTCTACGGCACGAATCTTGATATCAAACTGCTCTGTATTCATCGTCTTTATGACTCCTTATGTCAAACAAAAAATGGGCATCGGTTGGTGCGCCATGCCAGCCACAATCATGAGACCAGCTTAAGAGTGGCGCCCCACTCGATGCCCGACTACCAAATCGTCAACAATCGAATGTGCTACACCGGGCACGCCACTGTGGGCAAGCCTCGTCGCTCGTCAAAACCAAAGACGATGTTGGCGCACTGGACCGCCTGGCCCGCGGCACCCTTGCACAGATTGTCGATGGTGCCCGTAGCCACCAGAACGCCCGCGCGCTTGTTGAGCGCGAGGCCAATCTGGGCGGCGTTGGTGCCGACGACCGAAGCCGTCTTAGGCTGCTGGCCGGCATCGAGCACGCGCACGAAGGTGCGAGCGGCGTAGAATTGCCTGTAATGGTCGACAACGTCCTCAAGGGCCAAGGCATCGATAGCCTGCGGCGTAAGCGGCATCGTCACCGTAGAGAGCAGACCGCGCTTGAGCGGTGCCAGGTGCGGGGTAAAGACGACGCGATCGGTTAGGCCCAAGATCTGCTCGATTTCGGGCGTGTGACGATGCTTGCCCACGCCATAGGCCTCCAGGTTCTCGTCCGCGCTGCAAAAATGCGTACGGGCGCTGCAGGACTTACCGGCACCCGTCACGCCGCTGATAGCGTCAACGATCACGGGGCCGCTCTGGGCAACCCAGCCGGCGCGCACGGCAGGCGCGGCGGCGAGGCTCGTTGCGGTGGGATAGCAACCGGCGCAGGCGACCAGTACGGGCTTGCCGTCGGCGTGGTCGGATGCAGCGGTCTCCAAATCCTGGCAGAACAGCTCGGGCAGACCAAAGGCGCGGCTCTTGAGTAGCTCGGGGCTCGTGTGCTCGGCGGCATACCAGGCCTCAAAGGTGGCCGGATCGCCCAGGCGATAGTCGGCCGAGAGGTCAATGCAGGAGACTCCCGCGGCAAGCAGGGCGGGCACCTGTGCCATGGCGGCCGTGTGCGGCACGGCCAAAAAGACCGCGTCGCAGTTCTTGAGCTCGGGAGCATCGTGCGTCGTGAAGACAAGATCGCTCACACCGGCGAAACTCGGATACACCGCGGATAGCGGTTGGCCGGCATCGGCGTTGGACGTGATGGCAACAAGTTCAAACTCGGGATGGCCGAGGACGAGGCGAATGAGCTCGGCACCGGCATATCCTGCCGCACCGACGATTCCAACCTTTAAAGACATATCAGACTCCTTGTCTGCAGTTATGCACCAATGCGCATCCCGCAGCCGTCGTTATGAAGTGGGTTGAAACTTTAGCACCAAATGATACATATATACGCAAATCTTCTGCATATTCATGCATTGAAACAGTCCAGACACATTCACTCGAAGGAATTGACAAATAAATGCGGGCCCCATATTGCCCAGTGCGCCTTACGGTGACGTTGCAATGTGGGACCCGCTACATGCGAGAATTTGAATTGTCAAAGCTTGCTGAGAGACTCGTTCAGAGCTCGACCGGCACCCATTCGTCATGGTTGCAGATAAAGGCCTCGGGTTCCTCCACGCTAAAGAAGACGAGCGTGGGATCGTCTGCGCCCTCGTAGTGCTCGCCTAGGCGCTCCAGGTGCTTCCAGCCTGCCTCGCGCATATCGGGAGCGGCCTGGTCATCCAAGCCGGCGCGCCCACGCAAAATGAGCCAGCCATGGCCCGGCCACCAACTCGTGGCCTCAAAGCGTTGATTTTGCAGCAGCTCTTGCCACACGTCTTTGGTGCGCGCCGTTACAAACCACAGCTTGCCGTCCTGGATCCGCGCAAACGAAAACGGACGCACATGCGGCTGTCCGTCAACGCTCGTCGCCAAATACCATGCCGGCACCGACGTCAGATACTCCAACACCGTATTCAATCCGTCCATGTGTCCTCCTGGCACTAGTCTTTTTGGGTCGGGGCTGTTTTAGCTGCCCTAGGGTTAAAGCTCCAGGCGCTCCTCGCTGCCGTCGATATCACAGAAGCGGGCGGCGATATTGCGCACCGAGAAAAACGCAAGGCGACCGTCGTTGGCGTTCTCGTGGTCTTCGCCGATGCCCACCATGTGCTTAAAGCCGGCTTGGCGCACCCGGTCGCTCACGACCGCGTCGTCCTCGAGCGCGGCCTCGCCAGTCAGCACAATCCAACACTCCCCCGGTTTCCAACCCGAAACCTCAAACTTGGGGTTCGCGCTGAGCTCGGCCCACACGTCCTTATCGCGCGAGGTGCAAAACCACAGCTTGCCATCATCGACCATGGCAAACGAGAACGGCCTCACGCGCGGCTGATGTCCGTCCGTCACGTCGATCGTGGCGAGATACCACGCCGGAATACGCCTAAGATACGAACAGGCGCGCTCGAGCTGCGCCGTGCGGTCGTTATCGGTCATAGGGACCCCTTTCCTGCGCTCGAATCGCGCCTAAACAAGTTGAAGATTGATGACGATGACGCAGATGAGCAGCAACGCCGTCACCACCGCCGCCAGCGCATCGCCGCGGCCAAATGCAAGCGCATGCAGACGTGTGCGGCCCTGCTCGCCATGATAGCAACGCGCATCCATGGCGGCAGACAGCGTTTCGGCATGACGGAACACGCCCGTGAACAGCGGAATCGCCACGCTGCCGAGCATACGCACGCCGCCGAGCGGGCCTCCCGTCACGCGTGCGCCGCGGCTCGCCTGTGCATCGGCCGTCTGCTTCATCTCGGTGGCAAACTGCGGCATAAAGCGCAGTGCAATACCCATGATCATGCCGAGCTCGTGCGCAGGAAGTCCCACACGCGCAAACGGCGCGAGCAGGCGCTCAAAGCCCGCGGTGAGGTCGAGCGTCGGTGTGGTGAGCGTGATAGCGCTCATACCGGCCATCATCAAGGTCAGGCGGCACGCCATAAAGGCGGCGGAATGCAGCGAGCCCTCGCTTATCTGCAAAAAGCCGAGCTGCCACAGAATGTGCCCGCTCTGGTCGGAAAACAGGTTGAGCACCGCGACTACCGCGACGATCGCCAGCAGCGGCGCCATCGATGACAGGACACGACGAGCCGGCACCCGGGACACGGTATAGATCAGGACAACGAAGATTGCGACCGGGACCAGTCCGCGGAAGCTGTTGACTGTGAGCGTCGTGATCAGAAACACAAAGCCCAAGAGCAACTTGGTTCGCGGGTCCAGGCGGTGGATCGCACTATCGCCGGGATAGTAGCTGCCAAACGAAAACGCCTCCATTAGCAGCCCTCCTCTCGCGCGACCGTCTTGGGTTTAGCAATGTCCGCGACGTTAGAAGGACCGTCTGGGCGACCGATCAGCAAATCTGCCAACTCGTCGGCCAGCGACTCAACCGTATAGAGGCCGTCAAAGCGCAGCGGCACGCCTGCCTTCGCAAGTGCCAATGCCATGCGCTGGGCAGCGGGAACACCCAAGCCGATTGATTTAAGCTCATCCGCATGCGCAAAAACCTGAGCGGGCGTGCCCTCGGCAAACACCGTGCCCTCGTTCATCACGACAATACGGTCGCAGCAATTGGCCAGGTCATCCATGCTGTGCGAAACCATGACAACGGTCAGGCCATCGCGGTGAAGTCGATCGATGAGCTCCAAGAAATCACTGCGCGCCGCCGGATCGAGCCCCGCCATGGGCTCATCGAGTACCAGGACCTCGGGCTCCATGGCAAGCACGCCGGCAAACGCCACGCGCCGCTGCTGCCCGCCCGAGAGCTCAAAGGGGCTCTTGTCGCCCACCGTGGCCAGGTCGAGGCCCACGCGCGCGAGCGATGACTCAACGCGGCGGGCAACCTCGGCCTGCGACAAGCCAAGGTTATGCGGACCAAATGCCACGTCCTGTGCCACGGTCTCGGCAAACAGCTGACGCTCTGGATACTGAAACACCACGCCGACCTTTGCCTTAACAGCGGCGGCATCTTTCTTATTTACCAGGTCGAGCCCCAACGCGTAAACGGAACCCTCTTGGGGACGAATCAGGCCGTTGAGATGCTGAACCAGCGTCGACTTACCCGAACCGGTATGGCCCGCAAGGCCCAGGAACTCGCCACGGCGCACCGTTAGCGACACATTGCGCAACGCCCAGGGGCTGCTAGGGTCGTTGCCCCAGAGGGCCTGTTTGTTCGATGCACCCTCGACGGCTGAGCGCTTGTGCCAGCGGCGACGCTCGCGGGCGCTCAGCGAATAGCTATACGAAAGGTGCGAAATCTCGATGACGGGCTCCAGCGCGTCTGCGCCATCGATTGCAGAGGAGACGTTGTCGGGAATACGAGAATCGGATGCGAAAGGCCGCCCGGCGATGCCTGTCCTACTCCGCTTGGTATAAGCCTGCGCTATATCGGCGACTATATCCGCCTCGCGCACCCGTGCGCAAATGGGCACGCCCTTCGCGCGAAGCGCCCTGCCAAGACAGCACGATGCCGGCATATCCAGGTTCAGCCGCGCGAGTTCGTCCGCCCGCGTCAAGATCTCCTCGGGCGTACCGAGCATGGCAACGCGGCCCGCTTGGAAGACAGCAACGCGATCGACCTCAGCGGCCTCTTCCATAAAGTGCGTAATCATCACGATGGTCATGCCGCGTTCGTGCAGCGCGTGACAGGCCTTCATAAGGCCCTTGCGCCCGCGCGGATCGAGCATTGAGGAGGCCTCATCCAAGATGAGCACGCGCGGCTCCATGGCGAGCACGCCGGCAAGCGCCACGCGCTGCTTTTGTCCGCCCGAGAGAGCGTGGGTCTCGTGGCGCTCAAAGCCCACCAGACCCACGGCCTTCAGCGCCTCGCGCACGCGCTGCGCGATCTGGGCCGATTCGACCCCTAAGTTCTCGGGACCAAACGCAACATCGTCCTCGACAAGCGTCGCCACAAGCTGGTCGTCGGGATTCTGGAACACCATGCCCGCAGTCGAGCGGATGTCGTAGACCAGCTCGGGGTCGGACGCGCCCATGCCGTTGACGCACACCGTTCCCGCATCGGGCTGCAGCAGCGCGTTCAAATGCTTGGCAAACGTCGACTTACCCGACCCGTTTCCGCCGAGGATGCAGAAAAACTCGCCATCCTCGATGTTCAGATCGATGCCATCGAGCGCCGGTGCAGCACCGTCATAGCTAAAGGAAACGCCCCGACACTCAATCATGCGCGGCCTTTGACCTGGTCCTTCTTGGGCGTGATGAGGTTGGAGACTGCTTTATACACCGCCAGCGTCAACACCGAGTTAAGCACGGTCTTGATAAGGTTGAACGGCAGTACGGCAGGAATCATGAGCGGGGCGATCACATCGACCGAGCCATACCAGAACCATACGCCAATGGTAAGGTTTGCAACCATAGACAACGCCGTAGCGGCAATAACGCCCAGCGCCAGGCCAATCACGGCACCCTTATAGGTGTGCATCTTCTGGTAGACGATAGCCGCAGGCAGAATATAGCCCAGCGTAGCCACCAGGTTCATAAGCGCACCGACCCAATCGCCCGTGGTAAGCGCATGGATAACGATCGCCATAGCGGCAACAGCGGTGCCGGCGCCAGGGCCATACGCAAATCCACACACCATCGCCGGCACCAGCGACGGGTCATACGTCAAAAACGGCGCCGAGGGGAGGATGGGCAGCTGCACGTACATAAACAGTGCTCCCAAGGCGCACATCAGCGCCATGGTAACGAGCTGTTTGGTGCTCCACCTATTCGTGTTCTCAAAATGGATATGCTGCGACTGTTCAGACATAAGATCACCTGCCTCTTTCATCCGGACTCTAACCGTTGGTACTGGGATTTCACCAGTTCAGCCGGCATGCGAACCAACGCACACACGGGTCGCGGACTCATCGGCTCGGTCGCAGGTCCTCGCCTGCGCCACGGCACCCCTTTGGCACCGCCCGATTTACCGCCAGTGGGGAATTTCACCCCGCCCTGAAACAGCAATTGCAAGTGTAGCACGAGCAGGTATTCGCGCAAGTATGCCAAGGGTAATTTATGGTGGGGACCAGTTGCCGCAACAACCACGTTCCCCGCCCATCCCAAAGTAGCGCGCCTTTCGCGGCAAAGCCGCGAAACAGCGACCGGGACATGTATCCCCATCAGCCACGATCTCCGCCCACGCCGACCTCAAGGCCGTAAACGCAGGGGATCCGGGGGCGGGACGGGGCTTCTCTCCGAAACATTCCGCAGGCCGAA
>CABQAK010000016.1 GCA_902462065.1 uncultured Collinsella sp. | reverse complement strand
AACTGCGGGAATGGCCTATTTGCTCAATGTGTTCGGTTGAGATCGGAAATCAACCTTTGTTTCAAATGGGGTGGTTTTGCAACCGTCACGCGCCACGCTATGCGAACGTGCCCCTTTTCTGTTGTCGGTCGGATACGATGAGTCGCGTGACGTCGTCAGAGGTCGAATTCGACCGCTAACGACGTTGTGCAGCTCATCATTTCTGGTCGCAAACAGTAAAGGGGCATGAGGGTGTATTGAGGGGGGGATGTCTTGCTGTCGGCATCCGCGTGCGGTGCCATTCGCTGTCTGTAAATATACGTTTACAGCTAATTTCATACCACTTGTCGGAATGCGGACGCTGTCCTTGTATGTCGGGCGTACATTGAACGTGGTATTTCGCGTGAAACCACGAATCGGTTGTCAGTCCTGAACAAGGAGGCCCAGCATGACACTTGCCAAACCCATCAATAAATACATCGACTATATCGATGCCCCCGAGGACACGTTTGAGCAGTATGTCGAGAAGGCGTTAAAGTACAACTTTCGCTGCGTATTTGCGAACCTTCAGGAGTACGAGACGGGCCGCGCCATGCTCGAGGGCTCTGACATCATCCTTGCCGGCGCCATCGACTTTCCCCAGGGCACTATGACGCTTGAGGAGAAGCTTGCGAGGTTTGAGGAATACGCTGCGTGTGGCTTTACCGAGATTGACTACGTTTTGAATCAGGGGTCGATCGAGAACCGCGATTTTGATGCCATCGAGCGCGAGATGACTACCATTGCTGATTTTTGTCGCGCGCATGGCATCACTGACAAGGTAATCGTCGAGATGTGCAAGCTGGACGGCGACGACGCCGCCAAGCGCCGTGTATGCGAGATCGCGCTGGAGGCCAAGCCGGGATTCCTTAAGACATCGACCGGCAGAAGCTTTGGCGGTGCTAAGCTCGAGGACGTGCGGCTGATGCACGAGGTGCTCGGCGATGCCGTGGCAATCAAGGCGGCGGGCGGTATCCATAATTACGAAGAGGCTTGCGCATTCATCGAGGCCGGCGCCAGCGCGTTAGGCGCATCGGCGGGCATCGCGATCGTCGAGGGCGCACCGACGGATGAGCGTCGCTAGCAGACGTATTTGACCTGAGCGATAAAGCTTCACGACCACACGCCGTTCATGTTCGAGACAATATGACTTTTTGCCCGTTGTAAACGGAGTCGCGATGGGTGTTCTGTATGATGGCTCAGACAAGGTTGTTCAATGACAGGGAGGCATATATGGCAATCAAAGCCATCGCGATGGATATCGACGGTACGCTCACCAACGATCAGAAAGTGATTAGCCCGCGTACGCGCGAGAAGCTGCTCGCGGCGCAGGAGTCGGGCATTAAGCTCATCTTGGCTTCGGGCCGTCCCGCATGGGGACTGCACGCCTTGGCGCAGGAGCTCGACCTTCAAAACCATGACGGTCTGCTGGTTGCCTTTAATGGCGCGCATGTGGTCGACGCTCAGACCGATGAGGTCCTTTTTGACCAGGCTATGCCGGCTGACGAGCTGCACCGTCTGATTGATCACCTGCGTAATTTTGACGTGATCCCTATGATTTCGCTCGGTCGCGATTTGCATGTCGTGGATTCGTATCACTGCATGATC
Source organism: uncultured Collinsella sp. (assembly GCA_902462065.1). Classification (GTDB taxonomy): domain Bacteria; phylum Actinomycetota; class Coriobacteriia; order Coriobacteriales; family Coriobacteriaceae; genus Collinsella. The sequence goes on along the minus strand of CABQAK010000016.1, from coordinate 40,044 downwards.
ACGCTGCCTGACGGCTCGCAGAAAAACATCGTCAAATACGAGCGCGATGCGTGCGATCTTAAGATTCGCGAGGTGGAGAGCCTGCATGAGGTCGCTGATGCTTATCCCGTGGACAAGCTGCTGACGGCGGGCGATCCGGCCTACCTGCAGGCGCATTACGAGGAGATGTATGCGCCCTTTAAGCAGACGCTTTCGGGCATGTTTACGGCCGACTGGTACTTTGAGTACACGGCGCCCGGTATCGACAAGGCCCGCGCACTCGAGGGTGCCCTGCCCAAGCTCGGCATCGATGCCAGTGAGGTCGTATCGTTTGGCGACGGCCAGAACGACAAGTCCATGATTGAGTGGGCCGGCACCGGTGTTGCCATGGGTAACGCCGTCGAAGAGGTTAAGGCTGTAGCCCAGATGGTGACCGCCGATAACAACGAAGATGGCATTGCGGTGGCGCTGGATAAGCTGCTGGGTTAGAATCGCCGATTAATGCATGGCTCGGGCGCCTGCTTGCGGGCGTCCTTTTGTTAGGGAGGGTGCCGTGTCCGCATTTCCGTTCGACGCCGTTATCTTTGACATGGACGGCGTCATTGTCGATACCGAGTATTACTACTTGGGCGAGACTGCCGCGTTTGCCAAGGAGCTTGGGCTTAACTTGACTCAAGAGGAGTTGAACGGGCAGGTCGGTACCTCGCATCAGTTCTTTTTGCATATGCTGGTCGATTGGTTTGAGCGCGCTGGTAAGGGGCATTTAACTGGCGAGGAAGCGTTGGCCCGTTGGGACGAGTGGGCGCATAAGCGTCCGCGCGACTATCGGGCTTTGATTAACCCAGGCGCCGTGGATACGATTCGAGAGCTGCCGCGCCGCGGCGTTCGTGTGGCGCTTGCCAGCTCGTCTCCCATGGATAGCATCGAGGAAGTGCTCAACGCATGCGGGCTGTCGGATGCCTTTGAGTATGTGGTGAGCGGCGAGCAGTTTAAGGAGAGCAAGCCCGAGCCCGACATCTACCTGCATGCGCTGGACCTGCTGGGGCTGCCCGCGAATCGCTGCTGCTGCGTTGAGGATTCGGTGCCTGGCATCACTGCCGGCAAGCGAGCCGGTCTGAGAGTCATTGCCAAGCGCGAGGAGCGCTTTGGCTTTAGCCAGGATGCCGCGGACAAGATTATCGACCAGCTGCCCGATTTGCTGAAGCTTGCGTAGGGGCGCGTTAATTGCGCGTTTTTCGGGTCTGATGAGTAAATACCCGACATTTTGGTGCGGCAGCAAGCATACTTTATGCTAATGCGGGCTCAAGGGCTTGTTGAATGCCCTTGAGCCCGTTTTAGACTTAATTGTGCTGGGAGAGGGTATATGCCACCGACTGAAGGGCTAACTGACGGTAAAGCAGCGATACCGCTGTACCAACAGGTTATTGATATCATCAAAAACGAAATCAACTCCGGTGCCTACAAGGCGGGCGCGCGAATACCCAACGAATTCGAATTGGCTGAGAGCTATAAAGTTGGCCGCGTTACCGTGCGACGCGCTATTGAGGAGCTCGTCCAGCAGGGCTATCTAACGAAGCGACAGGGGAAAGGCACGTTTGTCAATGCCCCCAAGCTTAAGCGCAAGATTCGCCAGAAAGATGATGTCCAGAGTTTTTCGGACGCATGCCGCGTTAACGGAATGGAACCGGGGGCACGTGTCATTTCGAGAAAGATACTGCCGGCGGATTCCACCGAAGCACAGTTCTTTGGTGTTCCCGTTGGAACTGACTTGATTTGCGTTGAGCGCGTGCGTACTGCCGATGGTGTCCCTGTCATGCTCGAGAACAACATATACGTTTACGAGGACAACGCCTATCTATCAACGGCACCTCTATCTAACCAATCCATTTTTGAGTTCGTGTGCAACCGGACGGGCCGCACGCCCGCGTTTACCGACCCGTGCACGCTCGAGATCGCGTGTGCATCGCCCGAGGTCGCTCGGCTGTTGGCAGTTCCCGTTGGCGAACCCTTGTTTTATATGGAAGCCTTCTTTTTCGATGAGCAGCGGCGGCCGTTTATCATCGGTCGTCAGCGGATCGTTGGGTCTCGCTACGTTTTTGACATCTAGGACATTGCGAATGGAAACGCCCGGTAGATCATCTCACCGGGCGTTTCCATACCGTTCACGGCGCAAACGCAACCGTTCAACCGCGTTGCGGCAATCAGTTTGAAATTATCTTGATGAAGGAAAAAGCTGCTGGTAACCTATGGAACGTCATAGAACGTTTGCATTGTGCAAACGTTGAAGCGAGATGCGATGCAGTCTCGAGTTCTTTGGAGGTATCTATGTCAGATACGAAGGCGAAGAAGACAAACAGACGTTTTAAGTTCAAATTACCGCATGTCTATACGATCATGTTCTTGCTGATCGTTGTCTTTGCGGTCCTGACTTGGATCGTTCCCTCTGGTCAGTATCAGCGCAAGACGATTTCGACAGCGGCGGGCGAGCGTGAAGTTGCCGTTGCTGGAACCTATGAACAGGTCGATAAGAACTACACCGATTCCGAGACCGGCGAGACCATCAATCTGGGCCAGGATATCTTCGCGGTCCTGCAAGCGCCCACCAAGGGCATCCAAGAGGCCGCCGACGTCGTTGCGTTCGTCTTATTGATTGGTGGATCGTTCGCAATCATCACCAAGACCAACGCCTTGAATGCCGGCATGAGCCGTGTGATTAAAAAGCTCAAGAACAAGGACATCCTCATCATTCCCATCACGATGACGCTGCTGTCCATTTGCGGCACTACGTTTGGCATGTCTGAGGAAGCCCTGCCGTTCTATGCCATCTTCATTCCCATCATGATGGGTATCGGGTATGACTCGATGACGGCATTCATCATCTGCTTCCTTGGTCCTAACCTGGGATATTGTGCTTCGACCATCGACCCGTTTAACGTCTTGATCGCACAGGGCATTATCGGCATCGAGGGCAATCCACAGCTGTGGCTGCGCGCCGTTTCTTGGGTCATCTTCACTGCCGTCGGTATCGCATGGGCCATGCGCTACGCCATGCGCGTCAAGAAAAACCCCGAGTCGTCCATTGTGTACGAGGACGATAAGCTCAAGCGTATTGAGTTTTCCGTGACCGATGCCTCCATCGAGGAAGAGTTCACTATCCGTCAGAAGCTCGTGCTTATCGATTTTGCTTGCGGTATGGGCATTATCGTCTGGGGTCTTGTTACCCAGGGCTGGTACATGAATGAGATTTCCGCCGTGTTCCTTGGCATGGGCTTGCTTGCCGGTATCCTGGGCGGTCTTGACCAGCAGACGATCGCAGAGGAGTTCGTTAAGGGTCTCGCCGACTTTGCGTACGCTGCCATCGTTATCGGTATCGCTCGCGGTATTCTGGTCATCGCCGAGGGCGGCATGATCATCGACACCATCCTCCAGGCGCTCGCTACCGCGCTTGCCGGTGCACCCGCCGCCGTCTACACCACGTTTATGTATGTCGTCCTTGGCCTGCTCTCTTTGCTGGTTCCCTCGAGTTCTGGCCTGGCGGCGCTCACCATGCCCGTTATGGGCCCCCTGACCGAGCTCATGGGCCTCAATCCCGAGGCGGCCGTCACCGCGCTCCAGTTTGCCAACCAGACCATCAACACCATCAGCCCCGTGGCGGGCATGACGGTCGCCGGCCTTGCCGTGGCTAAGATTTCGTTTGGCCAATGGTGGAAGACCATTTGGAAGTTCTTCATTTTCATGGTCGTCTTTGGCCTGATCGTAACGGCAATTTCTGGCATGCTTCCGGCGTAGGTGGTTGTGATGTCTGATCGTTTGACGGTCCTGACGTCTAAGAGCGTCTTTACCGGTACGGGGGACCTGCCGTTTGAAGGTTTCGTAGCGGTCCGTGGCAATCGAATTGAGGCTGTTGGCACCAAGTGTGAGCTAGCTTCGTATTTGACCCAAGCGGACGAGGTAGTCGACCTGGGCGACCGTACCGTCATGCCTGGCCTGATCGATGTGCATACCTTCTATACAGGCTGGGCGCTGCGGACATTGGGGTCTGATCTGTCCGGCATCGCCGATGCCAAAGAGGCCGTGTCGCTCTTGCGTGCATGGAAAGAAGATCATCCGGATTGCGCGGCGGCATTTGGCCACAACTTACCCGAAACGTTGGCATCGGATGCCGAGAACGCAAATACGGCAGCTGTGTTTGACGATTGTTTTGGCGATATCCCCGTCGTCTGCTTTACGCCGGGCGCGGAGACCTGTGTTCTCAATGCTGCCGCCAGCGCGCGATACGGTTTTACACCCCAGGCGTGCTATGCCGAGAAGATCTGGCGCATGATGAGCGATTTCCTCGCGCTGCCCGAGGTACGTGCGGGGTATTCGGACTACATGAGCATGCTTAACGAGCGCGGCGTTACCGCCATCAAGGAGATGGCGTTTGATGACTACTACGGCTTTGCCGACGAAATGGCTCGCCGTGAGGAATCTGGTGAGCTGACGGTTCGCGTCTCTATGATGTCGCAGCCGGTGGGTGCCGGTGCAAATCTGTCATATGCTCGCGAGGCGCGAGAGCGCTTCCGGGGACCGTTCGTTCGTTTTTCTGGCTTCAACCGTATGACCGATCGCGGCGTATGGGCGGGGCTTGCCGAGATGATAGACCCCTATGAGGACACGGCCGATGCGGGCGCCGCCGGCAAGACGGTCGTCGAGGAGCCAGAGTGGGATCTGATTGAGAACGAGCTGCGTGCAATTGATGCTGAGGGCTTCCGATACTCCTTGCATTGCCAGGGCGATGGCGCCATTCGCCGCACCGTGGCGCTCTATGCCTCGCTGCCTCGAGACGAGCATGGACGGATGCTTCGCCGCCATGCGATTACCGATCTCGAGAACTCTGACCCGACCGATCTTGTCGAGTTTGGCAAGTTAGGTGGAATTTGCGAGGTCTATCCGCAGATTCTGACGCTGGACCGGCGCGAGGATTGCCTGTCGATGATGCGTCGACAAATTGGCGAGACGCGACTTTTGCACAGCTGGAATCGCCGCGGCATGGAAGATTCCGGATGCACGGTGTGCTGTGGAACGGATTTGCCACTGCTGATTCCGAGCCTGGGCGAGTCAATCTACAGCGCGTGCGGCGGATTCTTCGCCGACGGACTGCCCGTGAATGAGGTTAACACGCTGACGCTTGTCGAGCTCTTGCGCGCTTGGACTGCCGGGGGCGCGTACGATCTGATTCGCGAAGACGAGCTGGGTACGCTTGAGGTTGGCAAGCTTGCCGATATCTGCGTGCTCGATCGGGATGTGTTCGACCTCGATTATCGCGACGCACGCGATCTTGCGGTTGATATGACGATGTCGGACGGACAAATCGTGTTCGATCGAAATAAGGAGGCATAAGATGTCTGAATCCAAACCGACGCTGCGTCGCGAGCAGATTGCGGGCATGAATATCCACTACATCATGTGGTCGCTCGATTACTTCCTTGATGTGCAGCAGCGCTTGGGCTTTGAGTCCATTGAGCTGTGGTGTGCAGAGCCGCATGTGACGCTCGACCATACGGGCTACTTTGAGGCTGAGGTCTTGGCGAAAAAGGCTGCAGACCGTGGGCTTAGGTATCGTACTCTGTGCCCCGAGAATGTTGTCTATCCTTGGCAGTACTGCGCACGCAAGCCGCTGCATGAACAGCGCAGCCTGGCGTACTTTAAACACGGCATTGAACTTGCCGAGGTACTTGGGTGCGACCGTATGTCCATCAACTCGGGCTGGGGCGACTGGGACGAGGACCGCGAGGAAGCCTGGAAGCGCAGCCGCGAGCACTTGTCCATTCTGGCGGAGTATGCCGGCGAGCACGGTCTGGTGCTTACGATGGAAAGCCTGCGTCCCGAGGAGAGCAACCTTGTGACGACGGTTTCCGATGCGAAGCGCATGATTGACGAGGTCGCGAGCCCGTACTTACAGCCCATGGTTGATACAACCGCGATGGGCGTTGCAGGCGAGACGCTCGAGGACTGGTTTGCCGCCTTTGGTGATGGGGCAATTCACGAGATGCACTTTATCGACGGCGACCCGTATGGCCATCTGGTGTGGGGCGATGGCAAGCACGATATGGACGCCTTCGTCGCCACACTCAACGCCCATGGTTTCGACGGCATGCTGGGCCAGGAAATCACGGATGGTCGTTACTACGATGACCCGGCAGCGGCAGATGCCAAGAACATGGCCGCATTCGAGAAATATCTGATTGACTAAAACAACCATCGGCCACGCAACCAACGTCATTGATTGCGGGCCAAACAAGAAAGGAACTGGATATGAACGCACACGATCTGATCAAAGAGGCAATTGCCGAGAAGGGCAAGTTCGACAGCGTCTACTGGATTGCTTGCGGTGGCTCCATGATCGATTTGATCCCGGCTCATGAGCTTCTGCAGCGCGAGGCAACCACCTTCACTTCGTATATCTATACGGCTCGCGAGTTCGATATCATGCGTCCGCGTCGTCTGGGCGAGAAGTCCCTGGTCATCGCTTGTAGCCACAGTGGCAACACCCCCGAGGTCGTCGAGGGCTGCGAGATTGCCCTTGCTGCCGGCGCTACGGTGATCGCCCAGACCGACAACGCTGGATCTAAGATCGACACCGGTAAATGGACCACGTGGGTCTACCCGTGGGGCGAGGGCGTGCCGCAGGCCGAGGTCCCCGCTGGCATTTCGCTGTCGCTTGCGGCAGAGCTGCTCGATCAGCAGGAGGGCTACGCCGATCTTGCCGATATGTATGCCGGTATCGCCGAGATGGATAAGATTCTTCCCCCGGCACGCGAGAAGGTAAATGCCGAGCTGGGCGATCGCTTTGCCAAGCTTTGCCAGGAGCACGAGTTCTTCTATATTCTGGGCAGCGGTCCCAACTTTAGCCAGACCTACGGTTTCGCTATCTGCTCTCTTATGGAGATGCAGTGGCAGCACTGCAGCTACATCCACTCTGCCGAGTACTTCCACGGCCCCTTCGAGGCTACTCAGGATGGCGTTTTTTACTTCCTGCAGATGGGCTCCAGCGAGTGCCGTGCTATGGACGAGCGCGCCCTGGCGTTCCTTAAGACGCATACCGATACGCTGATGGTGCTCGATGCCAAGGAGTACGGTATGGAGGCCGTGCCGGCGAGCGTCCGTGCTTATCTGGACCCGGTGCTGTTCTACGCCATGAACTGCGAGCTGCGTGCCGCACGCGGCAAGGTGTTTGACCACGATCCCGATTTCCGTCGCTACATGGGTGTTGTCGAGTACTAGAAGGGGCAAAGGCCATGACATTTAACGTTAACGCGCTCGGATTTGGCGACAACGTCGTCGATCGCTACGAGCATATCCACACCATGTATCCCGGCGGCAATGCGGTGAACTTCGCCGTTTATGCCAAGAAATGCGGTGCCGCACGCTCTGCATACATGGGCATTTTTGGCAATGACGCCGCTGCCGAGCATGTCATTGCAAGCCTCGAGGATGAGGGTATCGAGCTTGACAAGTGCGAGCAGATGATTGGCGAGAACGGAGCGGCTCGCGTGACCGTCGTTGACGGTGACCGTGTCTTCCTTGGCTCCAACGAGGGCGGTATCCGTGGCGATGCGCGCTATGTCCTCGATCGCTTTGACCTTGCGTACATGAAGCAGTTCGATGTGGTTCATTCGGGCAACTATTGCTTCACCGAGCGCGAGCTGCCCAAGCTGAAGGCTGCGGGCGTCACGGTCTCTTTTGACTTTTCGGACGACTCCACCGACGAGTACTACGAGCAGATTGCGCCCTACGTCGATTTTGCTTTCTTTAGTGCGGCGGATGCCGCGAGTGAGGACGAGATTCGCGAGCGTCTGGCATGGGTGAAGGGCCTGGGTCCGCGTTTTGTGTCGGCTACGGCGGGCGCCGAGGGCTGCATTGCTTACGACGGCGAGCGTTATTACCGCCAGCTGGCTAAACCGGTAACGGACATGAAGGACACCATGGGGGCGGGCGACTCGTTCCTCACCTCGTTTTTGATGTGCTATCTCGATTCCGCCAAGCGTGGTGAGGATGGCGCCGAGGCCATCGAGCGCGCGCTCGACTTTGCTGCCGGGTTTGCCTCGACCGTGTGCGGCATGGAAGGTTCTTGGGGCCACGGAGCACCAATCGTCGAATAGCTTAAGAAAGCGTACGGCGGTCTGGCTATGAGGCTTTGGACAGCCGATGCAAAACAATAAGCGAAACGCGAAAAGGGGGCTCGCCATGTGGTGGGTCCCCTTTTGTACATTGGAGAAGACCATGGGTATTAAAGCGTGTGCGGCTGGTTTTTGCTGCGCGGACGTCTATCAAAACATCGGCGTGTTCTATCCGACTGGCAATGGCATTGACTGGGGTATCCATCTTGCACGAATGGGCGTTTCGGTATCTGCCGTGTCGGTTGTCGGCAAGGACGAGTACGGAGACAAGATGAGGGAGGCGCTGGCCGCCGAGGGGCTCGATATCTCACATCTGCGGGTGGAGGATGGCGACACCTCGGTGATGCTCATGGCATTGAAAGACGGCGTCGATCGCGTACATCTCGAGGCGATCGATGGCGTAATGGAGACATATCGACCGAATGAAGACGACCGGGCGTTTATCCTGGAGCATGACATCATTCATACCGACCTGTTTGGCAATTGTTTGGACCTCCTGCCCGAATGGCATGATGCGGGCAAGACGGTGGTTATGGACTTCTCGGTGTTCAGCCAGGATCCCGAATATGCATGTGAGGCTCATTTTCCTTGCGTAGACTATGCGTTCATGTCGTTTGAAGAGGACACTCCGGAGCTACGAGACTGGGTATGCCACGTGCAGGGATTGGGACCGCGCGTTGCGGTTGCCACGCTTGGCGAGAAGGGAAGCATTGCCTATGACGGTGAGCGCTTCTATGAGTGCGGGATCGTACCGGCGGAGAAGGTCGTTAACACCGTGGGCGCCGGCGACTCGTATATTGCCGGGTTTACCAAGGGCGTGATCGATGGCCTTGATATTCCGGCGTGTATGAAGGCGGGCGCCGAGCTGTCGTCCCGAGTGATTGGTTCGTTTGAGCCGTACTAGGGTCAAATGCCCGGAAAGGAGTACGAAATGGTTATCGACATGTTGGTCCATCCTATGCTCTATGGCGAGATCTGTACGCCGGGTGATGAGCCTGATGGATTCGGTTTTTGGTCACGAGAATATGGTATGGGGCATATGGGCCCCATGGATTGGGATGAGCTTCAAGTCGAGATGGACGTCTGCGATGTGCAGAAGAGCGTGCTCATGCCGCTCGATGTAACCACGGCATGCGGAGGGCACTTTGGCACCAATGACCAGATTGCCATGCTGGTTGCCGCGCATCCCGATCGTCTGTGGGGATTTGCGAGCGTAGATCCGCAGGTGAGCGGTGCCGCAGACGAATTGGAGCGCGCCTTTACCGAGTTGGGGGCAAAGGGGCTTTGCCTGCATCCGGCAAAGCAGGGTTTTGCCCCCGATGATGCTGTGGCCGAGCCGCTTTACGAGCTGTGCGAGCGCTATAACAAGCCGGTGGTTTTCCATGCCGGTATGTCTTGGGAGCCGGGCGCGGAGCTCTCGCGCAGTAACCCGCTTGCATTTGAGCACACAATCGCAACGCATCCAAATGTGCGCTTTAGTTTGACCCACTTTGGCTGGCCCTGGGTGCGCGAGACCGTGGCGATGCTGCTCAAGTATCCCAACTGCTACGCGGACACCTCTATCACTTACATCGATTCGCCCGAGGAGATGATGCAGCGTCTTTTCACGGTCGATATGGGGCCGCTGTGGTATGAGCGCGCGCTATCGCACCAAGTGATGTTCGCCAGCAATACGCCGCGTTTCCGTGCATTCAAACTCAAGCGGGCGCTCGATACCGTGCCCATGCGCGATGATGCGCGAGAAAGGCTCTACTGGGGTAATGCCCTGCGTTTTCTTGAAGGGGATGAGTAAACATGGTGACGCTCGAGACATTGAGCTATCTATCGACTGCTCCGGACCAGTTCATCGATATTACCGAAGACGTGCACGCCGCCATCGAACGCAGCTCGGTGACCAATGGCTTGGCAGCGATTATTTTGTCGCATACGACCTGTGGAATCGTGGTAAACGAGGGGCTGCCCTGCGTGGAGACGGATCTTATGGAGACGCTTGATCGCATCGCCCCACTCGATGCCCCCTATGCGCATGCACACTTCCTGCCGAGCTATGGAGCTACCGGCAACAACTCCTGTGGGCATATCAAGAGCATGATTTGTGGAAACAGCTGCTTCTTTCCCGTCCAAGATGGCCACATCGTGTGCGGAGGTGCCCAGAACATCTATCTTGCGGAGTTTGACGGTCCGCAGAAGCGAAAAGTGTACGTGGAGGTGCTGGGGGAGTAACGTCCCTGCAATAACCCTATGAAGGAGCACGTTATGTCGTTTCTAACCTCGATGTTCAAGACCGAAAAGCCGGTTATCGGAATGCTGCACCTGCGTCCTCTGCCGGGCGATCCACTGTATTACCCGGGCGGAAGCGTGTCGCAGGTCGTTGAAGCCGCCAAGCGCGATCTCGAGGCGTTGCAGCAGGGCGGTGTCGATGGCATTTTGATTACCAATGAGCTCTCGATGCCCTATGAGCAGCACGTTTCTCCCTCAACCCTTGCATCGATGGGCTATGTAATCGGGGCTCTGTCCCATGATCTGTCGACTCCTTGGGGAGCTGAGGCTATTTACGATGGTGATGCCACAATCGAGCTGTGCGCTGCCGTCGACGCGCAGTTCACGCGCTGCAATTTTTGCGGTGCCTGGGCCGGTGATCTCGGGCTGATTAACCGAGATTTCGCTCACACCATGCGTCGCAAGGCGGCGCTGCGCCTGGACGACCTCAAGCTTTTTCACTTCATCACGAGCGAGGGGGAGGTTTATCTCAACGACCGCACGACTGCGGACATTGCCGATTCACTTCTCTTTAATTGCCTACCGGATGCGATGGTCATCGGCGGTTCGGCTGCCGGTCGTGGCGCTTCGGGCGAGCTTGCCGATGAGGTCCGCGAGCGTGTTGGCGAAGTACCTGTGGTATGCGGCACCGGTTGTCGCGAAAATACCGTGGCTGACGTATTTGCTCACTACGATGGCGCGTTTGTCGGCACGTGCTTAAAACGCGACGGAAAGCTGGATGCCCCGGTCGATGTTGAGCGGGTAGCTCGTTTTATGGCTACCGCTCGTACGGCGCGAGGGGAGTAGGCACCTATGGCGCTCTATCTGGGTATTGATATTGGGACAAGCGCCTCTAAAGGCGTTTTAATCGATGATCGATGCAACATCGTTTGCCAGGCCTCTTGTGGACACGAGACGGAGAACCCGCGTGATGGATGGTACCAGCATGATGCGGAGGCAGTTTGGTGGGGCGATTTTTGCCGCCTGTCGCGCGAGCTGGTGGCGCGATCGGGGGTTAACGCGGCGCAGATCGGATGCGTCGGCCTTTCCGCATTGGGTTGCGACTGCGTGCCGGTCGATACCGAGTGCAACGCGCTGGCGCCCGCGATTTTGTACGGAGTCGATGCACGTTCGAAGCCGCAGATTGACGAGCTTCTTTCCGAATATGGGCCAGATCGCGCACGCGAGCTTTTCGGGCACGATCCGTGTTCGTCAGATATTGCTCCCAAGATCTTGTGGTTTAAGGAGAATATGCCCGAGGTACACGAACGTGCCGCGAAGTTCCTGACGGCGTCATCGTTTCTGTGCGCGAAGTTGACGGGGCGTTTTACGGTGGACCGTTATTTGGCGGAGGATTTTCTTCCCCTATATGACCGCCACACTTGGAAGGTTGATGCTCGGGAATGTGCTCGTTTCTGCCGGCCTGACCAGATGGCGGAGGTAATGTCGGCTACCGATATTGCCGGTGTGATTACGCAGCGTGCGGCTGAGGCGACGGGACTCGCGGCAGGGACACCTGTCTTAGTGGGAACGGGCGACTCTGGTGCCGAGGCCATTTCGACGGGTGTATTCCGTCCCGGCGATATGATGGTTCAGTTGGGGAGCACGGCGTATTTCATCTACCTAGCTGATCATATGGTCGATGATGCCCGCCTGTGGCCAGGGACGTTTATCATTCCCGGAACTTACGGGATCTGCGCGGGGACCAATACAGCGGGTGCGCTCACATCGTGGTTGCGCCAAGAGCTGTATCGCGACGCCGTAGAGGCCGAGGGCCACGGTGGCCCCGATGCATATTCGGTTATGGCGCATGATGCCGCCGATGTGGCGCCGGGTGCCGATGGGCTCCTGTGCCTGCCGTACTTTGCGGGGGAGCGTACTCCGCTCAACGATCCCGAGGCGCGTGGCGTCTTCTTTGGCCTGACCGGAAGGCATACGCGAGCCCATATGGTTCGCGCCGCCTTGGAAGGCGTCGCGTATACCGTTGCATCCCATGTCGACATTATCGAGCGAGAGCATGGACTGCCAATTGGGCGCATTATGCTTGTCGGAGGTGGAACCAAAAATCCAGTTTGGATGCAGGCCATCGCCGACGTATGCGGGCGCGAGATCTCGGTTGCCAAGGTTACGGTGGGCGCATGCTTCGGTGATGCCATCATGGCAGCTCTCGCAGGTGGCGCCTATGCATCGTGGGATGAGCTCGCCCAAGTCCTTGGCGTTGCGCAAACAATCGTGCCCGATATGACTGCCCACGAGTTATATGTGTCGCGCCGCCATATCTTTGACGAATTGTATGCACGCAACTGTGATCTCATGCACGAATTGGTGTAATGCTGCCGAATTGTACCGCCTGCCAATAGGGACTGCGTTGTGCGATTCGCACGTCCCTTGGCATTTTTTGTCCACCGGGGCTAGCGAAGGTCAAAAACAGAGTGCGCATTTGTTAAAACTGCCGACTCGATGCGCTTTGCGTCACAATTTTTGAGCGAGGCGATGCGTTCTGAGGTCCTTGTGAGCGATTTGATGAGCGACTGCGCGCTTGTTTCTGTGTTTGCCTCCGCTGGTGCATCGGTCTCGAGCAGTAAACGATCGAGTGGAATCTGTCGTGCGTATTCGCGTCCTCGTTTAGACGCGAGCATGCGTTCGTTGACGGAAAAATAACAGCCCGCATCACGCGCGCGGACGTGTTCGTCCGAAGTGCCGCTAAACCAGTGGAAGATGATAACGGGGGAGTCGGGGTTTGGGATGAGTAGTCCATGCGATTCGAGGACGTCCAGTACGGCTCCTGCCGAACGAACGGCGTGAATTGATATCACGCGCCCGGTAAGAGGATGCTGCACGAGTGTATCGCAGAGCCGGTCAAATGCCTGTATTTGTAGCGGCTCACTTCCGGCAAAGCGTGCGGAAAAGTCGAGTCCCACCTCGCCGATGTAGCGCTCTTGGGCAGCAACTTCGCAAAGCAGATCGACTTCGGCAGGACCGCAGCGGCCGTCGGCGAGCCACCAGGGGTGGAGCCCAACGCCAGCGATGATGCCTGGTAGGCGACGGGCGCGCTCGTTTGCGGCCGAAAAGTCGCGTGGGTCGACCCCGCAGTCGAAGAGCCCCAGACCCAACGCCGCCGACTCACTGGCTGCAGCATCGGGGCCGAACATCAAATCAAGATGACAATGCGTGTCAAAGAATTGCGGTTCCATCGCAGGACATCCTGCTAGTCCAGGCGCTGGCCATCGGCGCGCACGCGCTCGGTGCCGCGGCCACTGATCCGGCGGATAACCTCGCCGGCAATCATCTGGCCCATGATGGGCGGCATAAAACTGGCGGTGCCCAACTCGGTGCGCTCGTGGATATTGGAAGGGTCGCGGGGCTGTGTCTTAACCGATTCCTCGCAGCTAAACAGCACATGTAGGCCCTTGATGCCGCGTTTCTTACATTCTTTGCGCATGATGCGGCTCATGGGGTCACGTACCGTATCGAAAATGTCGGCAAAGCGGAGGCACTCAGGATGGAGTTTGTTGGCCCCGCCCATGGAGCTAACCAAACGAATGTCGTGGTCCTGAGCATATTTGGCAATGGTGAGCTTGGCCGAGATGGTGTCGATGGCGTCGACGACGTAGTCGAGCTTGCCACCCGTCTGCTCCAAAACGCTCGCGAAGAACTCGTCGATGTTGTCGCTCAGCAGGTATTCGGTGCGCTTGATGACGGTGGCGGCGGGATTGATATCGCGAATCATGGCATCCATCACGTCCACTTTGCGCTTGCCGATGGTGCTGTGAAAGGCGATGGCCTGGCGATTGATATTGCTGGGCGCGATGATGTCCTTGTCCAGAATGACGAAATGACCGATGCCGCCGCGGGCGAGTGCCTCGCAGCAGTTGGAGCCCACGCCTCCGCAGCCGAGCACCAGCACCGTAGCATCGGCGAGCTTATCGAGTGCCTCGCGGCCCATGATGATCTCGAGCTTGGTGTCGCGTGTCTCGACGAGAGCGGCAGCGGTTTCGGTCATAGACATCCTCCGATGGGGAAGCGAATCGTGTTTTAGCTATCGCCATTATAGGTAATCGCCCACAGGTTGCGATGGCGTTTGGTTTGATGTGGTTTGAGGCATTGCGATTAGATAGTTAGACAAACATCTAAATATCGAGTATAGTGTGCGCGTCATGAGAGATGATGAGAGGAGGTCTTATGCCGGGAGAGGGTTTTAAGGCGCTTGCCGATCCAACGCGACGGCGCATTTTGGAGTTGCTGCGCGAGGGCAATTGCACGGCGGGGGAGCTTGCCGAGCATTTCGATATCAGTAAGCCGTCGCTGAGCCATCACTTGGCGACGCTCAAAAACGCCGGGTTGGTGACCGACGAGCGCCATGGCCAAAACATCGTATACAGCTTAAACACCACCGTCATGCAGGATTTGATTGGCTGGTTTATGGGCTTTACAAACACGGAAGGTGATAAGGATGAATAACGAAAACAAGGGCATTCACCCCACGGGGGTATCGTCGCGCGTGTGGATTGCGCTGGTCGCTCTGTGCGTCGCCAATGTCGTAGCGCACCTCATGGTGATGCCGAGCTTGCCTGCGCAGATTCCCACGCACTGGGGCGCGAACGGCGCCGTCGACGGTTGGGGTCCTAGCTGGATGGCCTCCGCGCTCGGCGTGCTGCCTCTGGCGCTTCTCGCAATGTTCTGCGTGGTGCCGCGCATCGACCCCAAAGGTGAGGCATATCGAACCTCGGGCAAGTTCTACCAGGGCTTCGTAATCGCCTTCACCTTGTTCATGTGCGCCATAAGCTGGCTGGGAGAGCTTACGGTCTGGGGCGTGGTGCCGGCGGTCGGTTCGGTTAACGTGCTGATTTCCGGTGTTGTCGGTTTGCTGTTCATCGGCGTAGGCAACTACTTGCCGCGTGTGAAGCAGAACTATACGCTCGGTATCAAGACACCCTGGGCGCTTGCCGATCCCGAGAACTGGCGCCGTACGCAGCGTTTTGGCGGCGCCTGCTTTATGGTGCTGGGTATTGGCCTGATTGTGATGGGCGTGGCAGGCAGCGTGCTTTCGAGTGAAGTCGTCGCCGCGGTGATTGCGGTTCTGGCGTTTGGTTCGGTTGGAGCCGTCTACGTCTACTCGTATCTGTTGTGGCTCAAATCGCAGCGAGCCGCTCGTTAAGGTTGCGGAAAACTAGCGTACGCAGTTCATAGTATGTTCCGGGGGACTTTTCCCAGGTAGTATTAGGGGGTGTGGGCAACCATGCCCCTTTTTCGTTACGTTTCAGAGCTGGTTCCCTCATTTCGTTTCCACTAAAGCGAATCAAGAATAGGGAAACAGCAGGTAGAAAGGATAGAACAGACATATGGCGGAGTTTATCTACCAGATGTATCAGGCTCGCAAGGCCCATGGCGACAAGGTGATCCTTGACGACGTGACCCTGAGCTTCTACCCCGGTGCCAAGATCGGCGTCGTGGGTCCCAACGGCATGGGCAAGTCGACCCTGCTCAAGATCATGGCCGGCATCGAGGAGGTCTCCAACGGCGATGCCAGGCTCACCCCCGGCTACACCGTGGGCATCCTGCAGCAGGAGCCGCCGCTCGACGATGACAAGACCGTCATCGAGAACGTGCGCATGGCGTTTGGCGATATGATCGCCAAGGTCGATCGCTTCAACAAGATCGGCGAGGAGATGTGCGACCCGGATTGCGACATGGATGCCCTCATGGCCGAGATGGGCAAGCTCCAGGACGAGATCGATGCCGCCGATGGCTGGGATATCGATTCCAAGCTCGGCCAGGCCATGGACGCCCTGCAGCTGCCCGATTCCGACATGCCGGTCAACGTGCTTTCCGGCGGCGAGCGCCGTCGCGTGGCCCTGTGCAAGCTGCTGCTCGAGGCTCCCGACCTGCTGCTGCTCGACGAGCCCACGAACCACCTGGACGCCGAGTCGATCCTGTGGCTCGAGCACTTCCTGCACAACTACCAGGGCGCGGTGCTTGCCGTCACGCACGATCGCTACTTCCTGGATAACGTTGCCGAGTGGATCTGCGAGGTCGACCGCGGTCACCTTTATCCCTACAAGGGCAACTACTCCACGTATCTGGAGACCAAGGCCGCGCGTATCGAGGCACAGGGCAATCGTGACGCCAAGCTCGCCAAGCGCATGGAGGCCGAGCTCGAGTGGGTACGCAGCTCGCCCAAGGCCCGCCAGGCCAAGAACAAGGCCCGCCTGGCTCGCTACGAGGAGATGGAGGCCGAGGCCCGCGCAAGCCAGAAGCTCGACTGGACCGACATCCGCATCCCTGTGGGCCCGCGTCTGGGCAACAAGGTGCTCGAGGCCCATCATCTGCACAAGGAGTTCGATGGCCGTGTGCTCATCGATGACCTTTCGTTCACCCTGCCGCGCAACGGCATCGTGGGCGTGATCGGTCCCAACGGCGTGGGCAAGACCACACTGTTCAAGACGATTGTGGGTCTGGAGCCGCTGACTTCGGGCGAGCTCGAGGTGGGCGAGACCGTCAAGATCTCCTATGTCGACCAGAACCGTTCCGGCATCGACCCCGATAAGAACCTATGGGAGGTCGTCTCGGACGGCCTGGACCACATGATGGTCGGCGAGACCGAGGTTCCGAGCCGCGCTTATGTGGCGAGCTTTGGCTTTAAGGGCCAGGACCAGCAGAAGCGCGCTGGCGTACTTTCCGGTGGCGAGCGCAACCGTCTGAACCTGGCGCTCACGCTCAAGCAGGGCGGCAACCTGCTGCTCCTCGACGAGCCTACGAACGACCTCGACGTCGAGACGCTGTCCTCGCTCGAAGCGGCGCTGCTCGAGTTCCCGGGCTGCTCGGTGGTCATTAGCCATGACCGTATGTTCCTGGACCGCGTCGCCACGCACATTCTGGCGTGGGAAGGCACCGACGAGAACCCGGGCAACTGGTATTGGTTCGAGGGCAACTTCGAGGCCTATCAGGCCAACCGCATCGAGCGCCTGGGCGAGGACGCGGCCCAGCCGCATCGTATCCACCGTAAGCTGACGCGCGACTAGATCGTTACGCGGTTTTCCAAACCGCGTAACTGCTCGACGCTGCGCGGGTCGCAAGCACCCCATCTTGCCGTTCAAGCCGTCGCTCGCGTACCGAAGTACGCGTCGCTCCTCTTTCACGGCAACCTGGGGCACTTGCGGCCCGCTCGCTGTTGGTTACGCAACATCAACAAATAAAAACGGCTCAAATCCTGATTTGGATTTGAGCCGTTTGTCGTTACTGCTCGGGTTCTTCGACTTTATCGATGGCCCAAGTGGATCCGAGGCCACCGGTGGTGTTGCGGCGGACGCGCACGGTAACTTCGTGGCGCTCGCCGGCCTGCGTGTAGCGCAGGGGGAAGCTTGCGCGGTTTCGCGCGGCCTCGATGGTACCGCGCTCGCGGGCGATCCAGTAGTACTCGCCGACGATGCCGAGGGTATCGGCGCCGTAGGGGAGATAGGTCGACAGCTGGTGTAGCAACGGACCGGGGCAGAAGACCTCGGTTGCGAAATCGACGGGGAAGTCCTCGGGGATGGCGGGCGCTACGGGTGCGGGGGCTGGTGCTGCAGCGGGGGCCGGAGCCGGTGCCGGTGCCGGTGCCGGTGCGGGAATTTGGCCATAGACAGGTGCGGATGTGGACTCGATGACGGGTGCCGACTCAGGCACCGGTTCCGGCTTAACTGCGGAGTCTGTCGGTTCCACGGAGACGGATGTGTCTTCAGTCTCGGTTTTGGCATCGGCTTGCGGGGCGTCCTCTGCCTCGACAGACGGCTTTGCCTCGATGGGCGTGGATGTCATGGTGGTGATGCCGGCATTGGCATTCTCGGGGTCATAGACGACCGTGAGCGAGATGGCGGGCTGCGGTGCCTCGGGCTCCGGCGCCGACTCGGTAGCGTCTTGATCAGCGGACTCGTCGGGCTGATTGTCCTCGGCCTCGTTGCCAAAGACATCGCTGTTTTGGAACGCAGACGTCTCGGGTTGGTTAGCGGCTTCTTCGGTTGTCGACTTGGGAGCTTCGTTGAGCTCCGCAGTGGTTTCCTGCTCAGATATGACTTCGGGATCGGTCGTGGCGGTGATTTCGGTTTCTGCTGTTACCTCAATAGCGACTTCGATCTCTGCCTCGGGCTCGGGCTCCGGCACGGCTTCAACCATGGTTTCTGGCTTGGGACGTTTAACGTGCTTGGGACGCACGGCCTTGAGGTCCTTCTCGCCGCGCTTTTTCTTTTTGTAGGACTGCTTGGCTCCCTTGGCTGCCTTGGGCTTGTCCTCGCCCTTGGCAAGGGCGGCATCCCAAGCCTCGTTGGCGATGACGGTGGCATACAGGCGACCGCCCTTAAAGACGGTCAGCTTAATGCAGTCGTCGAGCTCCTCGAGCAGCTCACGCGTGGACTCAAAGCCCAGGTCATAAGCGGTCATGTCGCCGGCGGCGAGCGCCTCCTCGACCTGTGTCATAAACGTTTGCTTGCCGCACCCAATCGCGTGGCGCAGCAGGCGATACAGATAGATGTGGTTGCCCAGCGAAAGCGTGGGCCTAACTATTGTCTTGCTCATGGCAAATCTCCTCTTTACACATGTAAAGCATCTTACCATCGCATAGCGTTCGCCATGGCGGCGCCCAAGGCAAACGGGCGCGAACCGCTTTCGATTCGCGCCCGTTGTACAGGTCGGTTATCTATGAGAGGCAAATGTACTTAGTTGCCCGATGCCGTGCCTTGGCTCGAGTTGTCAGATGCCGTGCCGGACGCGGTTCCACTCGAGCTGTTCGAGCTGTTGGTGTTGTTGCTGTCTGCTGTGCCCGTTCCCGAAGTGGTGTCGCTCGTCTGGCCGCCCGTGCTCGGCTGCGAACCGCCAGTCGTTTGGCTTGAGTCGGTCGTGCCGGACGGCGTGCTGCTGTTGGCCGTAGAGGAATCGGTGCCCTGCGATTGGTTTTGGGTGTTCGAGGACGAATTGGCAGAGGTAGAACTGTCTTGCGTATCGTCCGTCTGCGCCTGCTGATCTTGCGACTGGGTGTTGCCATTTGCATCGCTCTCGGTCGTGTGCGACGACAGGATTGGCTCGGGGCGCTCGCCCAGACCCTCACCGGCGGTGGTTATAAGGATGGCGCCGGTGCAGGCGATGACCGCGACGATGGCGATGGCGATCGAGAAGACGATGACCTTCTTTTGCGTCTGGCTGCGCTCTGCCGCGGCCTTGGCGCGCAGGCTGTTAGGGGCGACGCGCGCCGTGGTCGCACGCCCCGCAACCTGGCGCATCTCCTGCGTAGTCGCGGCGCCGCCCAGGTGCTCCTCGGCATTAAGCTCAACGGGCTCATAGGCGCCGGCGGGGTAGTCGACGTCGGCGTGCGTACCTTTGAGGGCTTTGGCGCTGGCAGAGATAAAGTGGCGGTAGACCTGCGAGGACACAACGGTGATGACCGAGCTCACGGCGGCGCCAATTACTGAACCAGCGATGCCAATCTTGGAAGCAAGCGCGACACTTGTGGCGGCGGCTGCGGCGCCAGCGATGATCTGAGGAATGGAAATGTCATCGAACAGGCCCTTTTTGGGCGCGATGGCCATGGTCTGTCCGATGGAATGGTTTTCGTGCACGCCGTTGTTGAGCGCGGCCGGTGTCATGACGCGCGTGCGCGGCGCGTCGGTGTACTTGGTTGTCATACGGGGTCCTCCCGGTGTAAATCTGCTTCGTTTCATGTAGCCATCAGGGTACCCACCAGATGTGAATCGTACGTGACATTTAACAGATACCATCAACTCATCAATAGCTCACCAAGTTGGTGGGATGCGGTTACACCCGGCGGTTGAACTACAATAGGGCTTGCTAATTGTTGTGAATGGCGTCTACGCACGGGAGCATTCTTATGAATCTTCACCTTTCTCAGTCTGATGGCTTTTTGCGTGTGGCGGCGGCGTCGCCGCAGATTCGCGTGGCCGATGTCGAGGGCAATGCCGAGGTTGCGCTGGCGGCTGTTCGCGATGCTGCCGAGCGCGGCGTTCGCGCGCTGGTGTTGCCCGAGCTTAATCTGACTGGCTATACCGCGGCTGATCTGTTCCATAACCGCACACTGCTGCATGCCTGCGAGGCGGCACTTGTGCACATTCTCGATGAAACCCGCGATCTGCCGATTGTCTTTACCATCGGTCTTCCCGTTGCAGTTGCCGAGAATATCTACAACTGCGCTGCCGTGTGCTGCGCGGGCGAGCTTTTGGGTCTTACGGCCAAGAAGTATCTGCCCAACTATGGTGAGTTCTATGAGCGTCGCTGGTTTGCTCCATCGCCTGCGGATCCCGTGTGGGTTGAATTTGCCGGTCAGGGTCCGGTTCCGCTGGGTTCGGGGCTTATCTACCGTTGCTGTGATGAGGGTGCCGAGGATATGGTGCTGGGCGTTGAGGTCTGTGAGGACCTGTGGGTGCCGGCGCCGCCTTCGACCGAGATGGCGCTTGCCGGTGCGACGGTGATTCTCAACCCGTCGGCTTCGGACGAAATCATCGGTAAGGCAGACTATCGCCGCAGCCTTATCTCCAATCAGAGCGCACGCCTGTACTGTGCCTATGCCTATGCAGACGCGAGCGAGGGCGAGTCCACGACTGATATGGTCTTTGCGGGCGAGAACCTCGTCTACGAAAACGGCTCGAAGCTCGCCGCGACCAAACTGCTTACCTGCGATATGGCCGTCGCCGATGTCGATCTTGACCGTCTGGTTGCCGAGCGCCGTCGCTCGACGACGTGGACGCGCGCGGACGATGCGCCGGAGGCCACGACCGTTGAGTTTTCGTTTGAGGGCGTGCTGGCCAAAGAGCTTGTTCTGCGCAACGCCTGCGATATCGACCGCGTCTTTCCCCGTGCGCCCTTTGTGCCGGCCGACCACGGTGATCTGGCCGAGCGCTGCGAGACTATTCTCAATCTGCAGACTGCGGGCCTCAAGACCCGCCTTGCCCATACGGGTACCAAGGCTGCGGTGATCGGTCTTTCGGGCGGCCTGGACTCCACGCTGGCACTGCTTGTAACCGTGCGCGCCTTCGATGCACTGGGGCTGCCGCGCACTGGTATCACAGCCGTGTCCATGCCTGGCTTCGGTACGACGCATCGCACCAAGTCGAATGCCGAGTCGCTCGCTCGCGACCTGGGCGTGAGTTTCCGTGAGGTTTCGATCCACGCGGCCGTGGAGCAGCACTTCAAGGACATTGAGCACGATCCGGCCGTTCAAGACGTGACCTACGAGAACAGCCAGGCGCGCGAGCGTACGCAGATTCTGATGGACCTGGCTAACCAGGCTGGCGGCTTTGTCATCGGCACCGGCGACCTGTCGGAGCTGGCGCTCGGCTGGGCTACCTATAACGGCGACCACATGAGCATGTACGCCGTCAACGCGAGCGTGCCCAAGACGCTTGTGCGCCATCTGGTACGCTATGCGGCTGATGTCTTTGGCGGGCGTATTGCCGAGGTTTTGCTCGATATCCTCGATACGCCGGTGTCCCCCGAGCTTCTGCCGCCCACGGGCGACGGCGAGATTGCGCAGAAGACCGAGGATTTGGTGGGCCCGTATGAGCTGCACGACTACTTCCTCTACTACCTGCTGCGTTTTGGCTTTGAGCCGGGCAAGATCTACCGCATGGCGCTCAAGAGCTTCGAGGGCGTCTACGACGCCAAGACCGTCCACACGTGGCTACGTACGTTCTACCGTCGCTTCTTTGCCCAGCAGTTCAAGCGCAGCTGCCTGCCCGATGGTCCCAAGGTGGGTTCGGTGACGCTCAGCCCGCGCGGCGATTGGCGTATGCCGAGTGACGCTAGCTCGCGTCTGTGGCTTGCGCAGATCGACGCGCTCAATCCAGTTGACTAAGGTTGGCTAAATTGAACCAATACGGGGGTTGCAAGCGTTACACTTTTGCAATCTGATGGCCCGTATCGCGCGGCGCTCTTGTCGGAGCGCCGCGTTTTTTTATATCGAAAGGTGGCACCATGCAGGCATCGCAGCGTCTCGACCGCTTTGGCGCGGAGGTCTTCGCCTCGCTCAACAACAAGCTTCTCGCGCTGAAGGCTCAGGGCAAGACCATTTACAACATGAGCGTGGGCACGCCCGACTTTAAGCCGTACGACCATGTGGTCGAGGCGCTCACGCAGGCAGCCCAAGATCCCGAGATGTGGAAGTATGCCCTGCGCGACCTGCCCGAACTCAAGCAGGCCGTGTGCGATTACTATGAGCGTCGCTTTGGCGTTTCGGGCATTACGCCGTCTATGGTGCAGTCGTGCAACGGCACGCAGGAGGGGGTGGGCCATTTGGGCCTTGCCCTGCTCGATCCGGGTGACACCATTTTGGTTCCCGATCCGTGCTACCCGGTCTTTGAGGCGGGTGCCAAGATCGCCGATGCCAAGCTCGAATACTATCCGCTGGTTGCCGAGCACAATTACCTGCCCTATGTGGCGGGTATCGATCCCGAGGTTGCCGATCGTGCCAAGTACATGATCGTGTCGCTGCCCGCGAACCCGGTCGGCTCGGTGGGCACGCCCGAGGTCTACGAGGAGATTATCGCCTTTGCCCGCGAGCATGATCTGTTGATCGTCCATGATAACGCGTACTCCGACATCGTGTTTGACGGCGAGCCCGGCGGCAGCTTCTTGCAGTATCCCGGCGCGCTCGAGGTGGGCGTTGAGTTCTTCTCGCTCTCCAAGTCGTTTAACGTCACCGGTGCCCGCATCGGCTTTTTGGTCGGTCGCGAGGATGTGGTCTCTGCCTTTGCCAAGCTGCGCGGCCAGATCGACTTTGGTATGTTCTTCCCGATTCAGAAGGCCGCCATCGCGTGCCTGAACGGTCCGCGCGATGAGGTCGAGGCGCAGCGTCTGAAGTACCAGGAACGCCGCGATGCCCTGTGCGACGGTCTTGAGGGCCTGGGCTGGGAGCGTCCCAACGCGCATGGCTCTATGTTTGTGTGGGCCAAGCTTCCCGGTGGTCGCACCGATTCCATGGCGTTTTGCGAGGAGCTCATGGAGAAGGCCGGCGTTGTGGTGACGCCGGGCGCGAGCTTTGGCCCTTCGGGCGAGGGGCACGTGCGCATGGCGCTGGTCCTGCCGCCCGATCAGATCGCTTTGGCTGTCGAGGCCATTCGCGAGGCGGGCCTGTATTAGAAACCTATTTTGACTCGTCAATAGCTCGAAACCGATTTCGTGCAGTTATTTTACGAATACTGCAAACAATTTCGGTAAACGGTCGATTTTTGGCTGCGAATAGGAGCATAATCAAAGTCCCGATTGGATGTATTGGGATTACGACAAGCCGCTCGGGTCGTTCCCGGGCGGCTTGTTTGTGGAGAGAGATGGGAGTTTCTAATGGTTAACGAGAAGAAGGTCGCTATTGTCGGCTGCGGTTTCGTCGGTTCGTCTTCGGCGTTCGCACTGATGCAGAGTGGTCTGTTCTCCGAGATGGTCCTCATTGACGTGGACAAGAACCGTGCCGAGGGTGAGGCCCTGGATATCGCGCACGGCATGACGTTTGCCGAGCCGATGAAGATCTACGCCGGCGATTATTCCGATGTCGCCGACGCCGCCATGATCGTCGTCACCGCTGGCGCTGCCCAGAAGCCCGGTGAGACCCGCCTGGACCTGGTCAACAAGAACGTCAGCATCTTTAAGTCCATTATCCCCGAGATCAAGAAGTCCGGCTTCGACGGCATTCTGCTAATCGTCTCCAACCCGGTCGATGTTCTGACCTACGCCGCCATCAAGATGTCCGGCCTGCCCGAGGGCCACGTCATCGGTTCCGGTACCGTGCTCGACACCGGCCGCCTGCAGCAGATGCTTGGTGCCCACGTCGAGGTTGACCCGCGCGATGTCCAGGCCTATGTCATGGGCGAGCACGGCGACTCCGAGTTTGTCGCTTGGTCCAGCGCTCAGGTTGCCGGCGTTCCGCTGAACACTTTCTGTGAGCTTCACGGCCACTTGGAGCATGAGGCTGCCGAGAAGCGCATCGCCGAGGACGTCAAGAACTCCGCCTACACCATCATCGAGAAGAAGCACGCCACCTACTATGGCGTCGCCATGGCCGTCAAGCGCATCTGTACCGCCGTCATGCGCGATGAGCAGACCGTTCTGCCCGTCTCTTCGCTCATGGTGGGCGAGTATGGCCTGTCCGATCTGGCCATCTCCATGCCGACCGTCGTCGGCCGCGATGGCGTTGTCTGCCGCGTCCCCGTGCCGCTGAACGATGACGAGCAGCATGAGCTCACCGCCTCCGCAAAGGCCCTCAAGGACATCATCGACAGCGTCGACTTCTCCTGCTAAATCAAGCTCTTTTGGGCAACAGGCTACAATGAAAGGCGTCCGGGCCACACGGTCCGGGCGCCTTTTTGGTGCGAGGGGGTCAGGTTACTTTGCACCACCCCAATGCACCATAGTTGATGGGAGGGCCATGTCGGATTCGCCTAATTTTTTGGCCTATGCCCAGACGGCGTTTGATCCGTTTGAGGAACGGCCGTTCTGCGCGGTGGATAGCCTGGTCTTTGCGTGGTTGTCCTATTTGCGTTTGCCGGGTGATATGGCGGAGCTGACGAACTGGCAGGGCCTAGACGTACGCGAGCTGCTGCGCGCCGAGTGCTACCAAGACATGATTGGCGACCTGTGGGATCCGGAGGGGAGCCGTGCCCTGTTGGAGGCTGTGGCAGCAAGCCCTCGCTACCGTGGCGTTCGTGTTTGCGGCTATCGTAGCGTGAGTGATGCCGAGACAACGGAGCAGTTTGCGGCCATGACGTTCCGATTTCCGGCGGGGTTTAGCTATCTTGCCTTCCGGGGGACCGACAGCACGATTGTGGGCTGGAAAGAGGACTTTAACATGGCGTTCCGGTGTCCTGTGCCGGCCCAGGAATCCGCGGCGCGTTATGTAGACGAGGCGGCGGATGCGATTGACGGGCCGCTTTTGTGCGGAGGTCATTCCAAGGGTGGAAACCTTGCGGTGTACGGTGCGGCGATGTGCCCCGATGTCGCCCGTGAGCGAATCGAACGGGCGTATTCCCATGATGGTCCGGGCTTCGTCGAGGAGTTTCTGAGCGGCAACGCCTTCGCCGACCTATCCGGTCGAATCGACAAGACGCTACCTCGGTCGTCGATCTTTGGCATGATGTTCGAGACACAGGAGGACTATGCCATCGTTGAGAGCACCGAGTTCAGCCTGCTTCAGCATAATCCCTTTAGCTGGGTGGTTGATGGTCGCGACTTCGTGTACTGTGAGCGCCTGTCCGCCGGTGCTCGATACGTTGATGGCTCCATTCGCGAGATGCTGCTTGCGGTGTCGCCTAGCGAGCGCGAGCGTTTTGTAGATGCGTTGTTCTCCGTGCTTGAGGCTACGGGTGCTGAGCGGTTTGCGGATATCGCTGGGAATCTGCGCGAGAGCCTGCCCGTGATGCTCCAGGCTGCGCAAGGCTTTGACAAGGATACGCGACGCTTTGTCTCGCAGACTATCGTTGCGATTCTTAAGTGTGCGCTTCTGCCCAAACGTCTCCAGATCGACATGCCCGCTGCCGGCAAGAGCTTGGCAGAACAGCTCGAGGCTTGGCAGTCCGAGCTCCTGCGCTAACCATTGGTGCAAAGCAACCTGTCCCCGATGCACCAATCTTCGATGCGCCTGGGGCGGGATCGACCGCTATACTGGTTCGTGCCGAAATCGATCTAGAACGGAATGCCGTATATGAAAATCAATCACGCGATTCTGCATATCCTGGACTTTGACTCTGCCGTCAACGTTATGAGCCAGCGCGAGCTCGATATCGAGAGCCGCACCGTGCGTAATTTCGTAACCACGCACCTGCGGCGCGCTCGTACCTCGGCTGATAACAAGCGTGCCACGTTTGCCGAGAACTCCGCATTCGGCGGCGAGCTCAAGGGCTATTTCTTTGGTGAGCGCGAGTTCGTGGACCTGTCGCAGCAGATTGCGGAGTTTATCTCCTCCGAGCTCACCAAGGCTGAGAAAGCCGAGTCCACCGACGTGCTCGTGGCTGATTTTGACGACGATGAGGATGCCCGCTGGTTTGCCGTGATGCTGCTGGGCTCCAAGCAGGCCTTTATGCACGAAGTGGGCCGCGAAGAGGGGGAGGTGCGCAACGACATCGCGCGCCACTACGCCATTCTGCCGAACCCCTCGCAAAAGGTGCCAAGCTATGCCATCGTGCGCGCGAGCACCATGGAGATTGGGTACGTGGACAAGAAACGCAAGATTGCCGGCGAGGACCGTATGCTTATTCCCGATGGCCTGCTGCAGTGCGACACGGGCGTGTCGGGTAAGGAGGTCATCGACACCGTGACGCGTGTGGTCGAGGAAGTCGCCGAGGAGCACGGTGCCAATACGGCCGTGGCGCTCGCCAAGGTTAAGGCTGCCGTTGCCGAGAAAGTCGAGGATGACGAGGAGCTGCCGCCTTGGGATATCGTCGATGAGGTCTTTGAGGACGAGCCGGTTATCAAGGAGAGCGTGCGCGCGGCACTGACTGAGGAGAAGGTGCCTGAGCGTGTGCCCGTGGAGCGCAAGCAGGTCGAACGCGCGGCGGTGCGCAACCACAAGATCCGTACCGACACGGGCATCGAGATCAGCTTTCCGGCCGAGATG
The DNA here is from genome assembly GCA_902462065.1 of uncultured Collinsella sp. Classification (GTDB taxonomy): domain Bacteria; phylum Actinomycetota; class Coriobacteriia; order Coriobacteriales; family Coriobacteriaceae; genus Collinsella. The sequence goes on along the minus strand of CABQAK010000016.1, from coordinate 13,062 downwards.
GGCTCGAACTCCGAGTACATCGAGTTTGTCAACGAACCCAACGGCCTCATCTCCATCGAGCTCAAAAACATCGGGTCAATTGAGAATCGATAAACTGCGCTTGGACGCTGCAGAAAAACAAAGGCCGAAGCTCCGATGGCGCTTCGGCCTTTTTGCTTGGGGCTGAATTACGTTGCAGGTTGAGCATACGTCAGCGAAAACGCCCCTAGGCGAGCAAGGTGACGTGAAAGAGGAGGGAAGCGTACTTCGGTACGCGACCGACGATTGAACGTCAGATTGCCGCTTAGGGGCGTTTGCAGCGTCGACCGGTCCGCCGTTCGTTAGAACGACGGAACCAAAGGTGGAGCGTCGAGCCGTTGCGCGGTTTGGTAAACCGCGCAACTTCTACAGCTGGCGCAGACCTTCCTCGAGGCCGGTTTTGCTGTCGGTCTTCTCGTCGCGCATCTTGATGACGCGGGCGGGGACACCGGCCACGACGGCACCGGCGGGGACGTTCTCGACGCACACGGCGCCGGCGGCAACAACAGCGCCCTTGCCCACGCGTACGCCCTCCAGGACCACGGCGTTGGCGCCGATCATGACGTCGTCTTCGATGATGACGGGCGTGGCGCTTGCGGGTTCAACGACGCCTGCCAACACGGTTCCAGCGCCGATGTGGCAGTTCTTGCCCACGGTGGCGCGGCCGCCCAGCACGGCGCCCATGTCGATCATGGAGCCTTCGCCAATGACGGAGCCGATGTTGATGATGGCGCCCATCATGATGACGGCGCGATCGCCGATCTCGACGCGGTCGCGGATGATCGCGCCCGGCTCGATGCGGGCGTTAATGCCCTTAAGGTCGAGCATGGGCACGGCGGAGTTGCGGCAGTCGTTCTCCACATCGTAGTAATCGATGGAATCGGCATTGGCATCAAGGATGGCCTTAAGCTCATCCCAGTCGCCAAAGACGGTCTTGCCACGACGACCGCCGTAGACATGTGCGTCGCCCCAGGCAACCTTCATGCCCGGCTTCTCGCGCACGTACAGCTTGACGGGCGTCTTTTTTGGCGCGGTGGCGATGTAGTTGATAATCTCCTGTGCATCCATCTCGGCTGCGTTGCTCATTTGCTATCTCTCCTTTGGGTGGATTCGGTTGATACCTGGTTAGGCAAACATGACCTGGTCGAACGTATAGAAGCCGGGGTCGCGGGTGACGAGCTTCTGGGCGGCGGCCAGGGCGCCGTTGACGAAGATCTGGCGGCTCGTGGCACGGTGTGTGAGCGTGACCTCCTCGTCCTGGCCAAAGAAGCTCACCTCGTGCACGCCGGCGACGGTGCCGCCGCGTAGCGAGTGCATACCGATTTCCTTGGGGTCGCGCGCTCCGCACATGCCCTCGCGTCCGTAGACGGGGTGGTAGCCTGCCTCGGGCTCGGCCTCGACTACGGCGTCGAGCAGCAGCTTTGCGGTGCCGCTGGGGGCGTCGACCTTTTGGTTGTGATGAGTCTCGACAATCTCGCAGTCAAAGCCGGGCAGCTCACGCGTGGCCTGGGCCACTAGATGACGCAGGGCGGCGATGCCGATGGAGTAGTTGCCCGAGTGCATAACGCGGGTGTTCTGGCCCAGCTCACGCAGGCGGTCCATCTGCTCAGGTGAATAGCCCGTGGTGCCGGAAACGAGTGCGGCGCCCGTGCGCTCGACATAGGCGACGACGGCATCGAAGGTCACGACGTTCGAGAAGTCGATAATCACATCGGCAGCCGGTGCGTTCTCGAGCTCGCTCAAATCGAAGCCAATCTGGGCCACGATATCAAAAACGGGCTGACCGGCGGCGTCGACAATGCCCTCGGCGGTAGTGCGGATGAGCGAGCCCATGCGGCCCGTTCCCATAATGACGGTCTTAATCAAGCAGACCAGCTCCCTTCAGAGCATCGGTAAGTGCGGATCGCGTGTCGTCTGCCATGGGGCACAGCGGCATACGGTAGTTTGCCTCGATCATGCCCATCTGGGCGAGCGCTTCCTTAACGGGGATGGGGTTGACCTCGCTAAAGAGGGCGTTGATGAGCGGCTGGCCGGCAATCTGGATATCGCGGGCGCGCGCTACGTCGCCGTCCAGATAAGCGCGGCACATGTCGTGTACGAGCTGCGGCTGCACGTCTGCCCACACGCTGATGGTGCCCGAGGCGCCCAGGCTCATGAGCGGCACGGTAAGCGCGTCCTCGCCCGAGTACATGCGGAAGTCGTCTGACAGCAGGTGGGCGATCTTGGCCGCGTAGGCGACGTTGCCCGAGGCTTCCTTGATGCCCATGATGTTGGGGTGCGCGGCCAGGCGCGCAACGTTGCGCTCGCTGATGCCGCAGCCGCAGCGGCCGGGGATGTTGTACAGGATGCAGGGGATGTCCACGGCATCGGCCACGGTCTTAAAGTGCTGATAGATACCCTCTTCATTGGACTTGTTGTAGTAGGGGGTAATGAGCAACAGGCCGTCGGCGCCCAGGCCCTGATAGGTGAGCGACTTGGTGAGCATGGTCTGCGTGGAGTTGGAGCCCGAGCCGGCGATGACGGGGACGCGTCCTGCAACATGCTTGACCACGGCGGCGACGACGGAGTTGTCCTCGTCATCGGTCATCGTGGCACTCTCACCGGTGGTGCCCAGGGTGAGGATGGCGTCGGTGCCGTTTTGCAGGTGGAAATCGATAAGGCGCTCGAGCGCGTCAAAGTCGACGCTGCCGTCCTTTTTAAACGGCGTAACCAGGGCGACGATTGAGCCCTCGAGATTGCGGATGTCCATGTTCTTCTCCTTCGCCTCCGCGATCTGGATGCGTTTGTTCCATTGAGCTGCGACTGCTAGGCGCTCGTCTTGGGCGCGACGGCGGGCACTTTCGGCGCGCGACTTGGCCAGCAGCTCTCGGCCGCACGGCAGCACGTCGAGCGTGGCAAAGTAATCGTCCGGGCGCTCGGCGCGGCGGATAAGGTCGGCCGAGCCGTCGGGGCGCAGCAGCACCTCGGCGGAGCGCAGGCGGCCGTTGTAGTTGTAGCCCATGGAGTAGCCATGCGCACCGGTATCATGGATTACAAGCAGGTCACCCATGTCGATATGCGGCAGCTCGCGATCGATAGCGAACTTGTCGTTGTTCTCGCACAGATTGCCCGTGATGTCGTAGGTGTTTGTGGCGGGCGCTGTGGTCTTGTCGTCGCCACCCGGCTGGCCCATCACCGTGATGTGGTGGTAAGCGCCGTACATGGCAGGGCGGATCAGGTCGACGGCGCTTGCATCGACACCGATATAGTCCTTGTAAATCTGCTTCTCGTGGATGGCCTTGGTGACCAGGCAGCCGTAGGGACCCATCATAAAGCGACCCATCTCGGTGCAGATAGCCACATCGCCCATGCCGGCAGGAACCAGGATCTCGTCGTAGGCAGCGTGTACCCCCTCGCCGATGGCGTGAATGTTGTTGGCCTGTTGCTCGGGCTGATAGGGGATGCCGACGCCGCCGGACAGATTGATGAAGGCGACGTGTGCGCCGGTCTCGTGCTCCAGGCGTACGGCAAGCTCAAAGAGGATGCGCGCGAGCTTGGGGTAGTAGTCGTTGGTGACGGTGTTGCTGGCAAGGAATGCGTGGATGCCAAAGTTTTCGGCGCCCTTGGCCTTGAGCATGCGGAACGCCTCGAAGAGTTGCTCGGTGGTCATGCCGTACTTGGAGTCGCCGGGGTTATCCATGATGCCGTTGGAGAGCTGGAACAGGCCGCCTGGATTAAAGCGGCAGCTCACCGTCTTGGGGATAGGGCCCGCAACGCGCTCAAAGAACTCGATGTGGCTGATGTCGTCAAAGTTGACGATGGCACCCAGTTTGTCGGCGAGTTCAAAGTCGGCAGCCGGCGTGTCGTTGGACGAGAACATGATGTCGTGTCCCGTGATACCCAGCGAGCGGGCGATCATGAGCTCGGTATAGCTCGAGCAATCGCAGCCGCAGCCGTATTCGTTGAGAATGGAGATGAGCGCCGGGTTGGGATTGGCCTTGACGGCAAAGTATTCCTTAAAGCCCGGGTTCCATGCAAAGGCGTCGCGCACTTCTTGCATGTTGCGGCGGATGCCCGCCTCGTCGTATAGATGAAACGGCGTGGGGAACTGCTCGACGATGTGCTCGAGCGTCTCCTTGTCCACAAACGGCTGCTTGGCCGCATACGCTTCGTTGGGGGTCAATGCCATGTCCCGTAAACCTCGCTATCCAGACGGCGCCATCTGCGCATCGAATCCGCATAGCGTGGACCCAATGTCCGGATAGCGCTCCCGCATTGCTGCAGACAGTCCTGCGGGTGTTTCCCGCAGGCCCACCAGGTTGTTCGTGCCCGAAAAGCCCAGTTCGGCGGGTTTCGCCTCCCCGCGGGGTCAAAGCCTGCCGGCTCGCCCGCGGCTCTTCGTGCCCGCGCCTCTATCAAGTGGTAAAGACCCTATCACGTTGCACTTTACCAAACAAGAGTATTCGTATATAACGTTTAAAAAATGCAGGGATATGCTGGAAACATGTGCGCCACAATCCTGTATCACAATAAGTTGCAACAGATGTGCCTCACGAAGGGATCCTCTATGACCGAGCTCCAAGAACTCCGTCGCTATCGCCGCGATCTCCATCGCATTCCGGAGCTCGATTTCGATCTTCCGCAAACCATTGCCTATATCGAGGGCGTGCTGGCACCGCTCGCTTGCGAGGTGACCCATCCGTGCCCCAGCTGCGTCTGTGCTTTCTTCGACGCCGGTGTTGATGCCGCGCATGCCACGGCGATTCGCGCCGATATGGATGCGCTGCCCATCGTGGAGGCGACGGGAGCGGCCTTTGCCTCGACGCATCCCGGCAAGATGCATGCTTGTGGACATGACGGACACATGGCTATGGCACTTGCGGCGGCAACCTTTGTCGATCGCACGATTCGTGAGCAGCCGGGTGCCATCAAGCGCAACGTGCTCTTTGTGTTCCAGCCTGCCGAGGAGACGACCGGTGGTGCCAAGACAGTTTGTGAGAGCGGGGTGTTTGAGCGCTACGGGGCCGACCGCATTTTTGGCTTTCACGTGTGGCCCGATCTGCCTGCGAACACGTTGGCGAGTTGTTCCGGTCCGCTGCTTGCGCGTTCGAGTGAGACGCATATCCATATTCACGGAACGAGCATCCATATCGCCAAGACCTATGGCGTTCCCGTAAACGAATCGCACGATGCTGCGCTGGCGGCTGCCAAGTTCTTGGTTGCCGAGCGCGAGCTGATGGACGAGCTGGGCACCGACGAGCCCTGTATCGGCAAGTTTGGCCTGCTACAGGCCGGTACCGTCTGCAACGCGGTGGCGGGGGAGGCCCATGTGGCCGGCAGCTTGCGTGTGTTTACGGACGGCATGTTCGACCGTGCACGCGAGGGTGTGCGCCGCGTGCTTGATGAGGCATGCGCTGCAACGGGTTGCACGTACGATCTCGATTTTGCCGAGGGCTATCCGCCGGTCGACAACGACCCCGAGTTGTTTGCTCGAATCGCGCCTGCTCTGCCCGAGTTACAGCTCGTGGACGAGCCGCTGCTGATTGCCGAGGATTTCGCGTTCTACCAACGCCATCTGCCGGGCGTGTTTTTCCTGCTGGGCACGGGTATGCCAGAGGACCAAGACAACCCGAGTGATTCGGATGGCTGCCCCGCCTATGCCACAAGCGCTCTGCATACCGATAGCATGCTCTTCGACGAGGAAATCCTTCTCAAAGGCCTCGATGTCTACAAACGATTGCTTGACTTGGAGTGATGATGAGGCGCCGACAGACTGCCGTGTATAGTCCTGGTGGGTGCGGGTGCGGCCTGCTGCTGCTTCCGGTTATTGCTGTGAGCATTGGCGTGATGTTTGCGCTTGCCGGGTTGGCAGCAGCGGCACTCGTGCTGTTGATTGTGGCTATTGGCGTGACGATTTGGCTTTGCCGCAATCGCGAGCAACGCCGTGCCGACGGTAAAACCACTGTCGGCTGGGTCGTCTTCCTGATTATTGCGTACCCGCTGAGTGCCAGCTACCTGGTGTTCTTTGTCCTGTTGATGATCAGCGCCTTTACTGGGGAATCCGTAACGGTGGGTTGACGCGCTGCCAGCAGACGGTTGCGCAAAGTGCGTTTGCTCGGCGTTTGGATAACTGCATTGGCCGTTTACTGCAGCCTTAGCTCTCAGCTAATGAATTCAAGTTCAATCCTTTCTACGATGTGCTGTATGCCGGCGCGGTAGCCGGATCGTAGGAAGGATGAATAATGGCAAAAGAGGGAAAGAAGCCGATCGGCAAGATTGTCCTAGGCGTCATCGTGGTGCTGGTTATCGTCGGTACCGTGGGCTCTATGGGTGGCAATTCAACCGATTCGTCTGCGAGCGATTCGGCAAAACCTGCCGAGGCGACACAGCAGGCTGAGGAGCAAAAAGAACCGCAAGAACCGTATGCCATTGCTGATGAGGCTGAAGACACCTCCAATCAGTTTGCCTATAAGATCACGGGCACGCTGACCAATAACACGGACAAGGAAAAGAGCTACATTCAGATTGAGTATGTTCTGTATGATGCCGATGGCAACCAGGTTGGAACGGCTCTTGCAAACACCAATCATCTGAAGGCGGGCGGCTCCTGGAAGTTCGAGGCGCTGGGTACAGTGTCTCCCGACCAGGTTGCTAGCTGGGAGCGTTCGGGCGTAAGTGGTTTCTAGCATGTTGCATGCACTGGGGGAGGTGAAGCCGTATGCCCGATAAAAAGCTGACCGAGGAGTTGCTCAATGAACTTCTCGACGCGCCAAACATCGATGGCTATATCAGGGAGCACGACTTTGCCGCCCCGTCGCTTTCGGACTACCTGAAGCAGCTACTGCAGGAAAAGGGCTTGGAGCGCTCGCGCGTGGTTCGTATGACCGATCTCAATGAGACCTTTGGCTATCAGATCTTTACCGGTGCGCGTCATCCGAGCCGCAATAAGGTGCTGCAGATTGCCTTTGCGATGGCGCTGACGCTCAAAGAGACCAACCGTGCGCTGACGGCTGCCGGGGTAAGCGTCCTTAACTGCAAGGACCGCCGCGATGCGATTATCATCTTTTGCATCGATCGCGGGTGCAGCCTCCAAAAGGTCAACGAGGAGCTGTATCGCTTTGGCGAGGAGACGGTGAGTTAGCGGCTGATATCTGAGCCGGCGGAGCTGCCGAACAACGACGCAAACGAACGGGGCGCGGATGCCATGGGGTGTTTGCGCCCTGCGCTATGATGGAGGCTATGGATACTCAGACCCCAACATATTCCGATGACGAGCTGACCGCAGCGCTTGCCGAGCACCTGGCGTCGCTCGATCGCGACGACAGCTATCGCGTGGAGCGTGTACTTAAGCGCTCGTCCGTTGAAACAACCGAGCTCGTGTACTTTGAAGGAACCGGCGGTGGTTCGCTCGGCCCCTTTGTCCGTAAACGCATCGATGCTTCGGCTCAAATCGGAGGGGCATACGAGCGTCTATTTGCCGCTCAGCGGGCAGGCAGGCGTTTTGAGCACCTGCCCAGAATCGTCGATTGTCGTCGTGTGGGCGACGAGCTCAACGTGGTTATGGAATACATCGAAGGGGAGACACTCGGGGCGCTGGTGGACCGTCTGGGAGCCACCCCCGATTATGCGCGTGAATTGTATCCTGCCCTATGCGATGCCGTGGGCGAGCTCCATGCCGGTTTTGCAATGGCGGGGGAGACGTCGGCGCCGGTGATCCATCGCGACCTCAAGCCGTCGAATATCATCGTGACAGGTGCCAACTATACGCCTGATGACGGCCTGACATTTTCATCGCTGGTGATTATCGACTTGGGGATCGCCCGCGTATGGCGCGATGGCGCGGATGCCGATACTGTCAAGTTTGGGACACGGCCCTATGCGCCGCCTGAGCAGTATGGGTTTGGGCAGACGAGTGTGCGCAGCGACGTCTACGCACTTGGCGCCCTGTTGTTCTTCTGCTTGACGGGAGTCGACCCTAAACCAGGGCTTGACATGCGAGAGCAATGCGAGGCGCGCGGCATTCCCTCTCCACTTGCCGATGCCGTCTGCATGTCGATGGCGCTCGACCCGGCCAAGCGTTTTGCGAGCGCGGAAGCGTTGGGACGGGCGACGCGCGCGGCATACGATCTAAGTCGCCCCGTACGGCCTCCTGCGCCTGTGCTTGTCCGTACTCCGGCCTCGGAGACGGTGTTGACGCCCCAAGGGCTCCAGAACCCCACAGGGCTTCCTAGGCCTGCCGCCTTCGCTGCATGCGGTCTGCTCTCTCGCGTTCCGGAGTCTCTGGGGCGTATTTGGAATACACTCGTCTGCTTCTCGCTGCTTGTGTTCTTTGCCGGAAGTCACTTTGCCGTCTTTCACCCCACCGGAGCAAACCAAAGCTACCCGACGTGGCTTCTCATAATCGAGTATTTTTTCTTTGTCGATGGCCTTATGGTGCTTATGCATTTTGCGCTGCTCGATAAGCGCCGTCTTCGTCGGCGATTCGCACTGCTCGACAGCTATCGCGGCAAGAAACTCGCGAAACTCTGGCTCAAGGCATTGGGTGTGCTGCTCCTATGCATGATCGTCATAGTCGCGGTTGCCAATGCGACCGGCGTCGTCGATACCTCCGCTACCTAAAAGAAAAGGGCCCCGTTGGGGCCCTTTGCAGTTGCACTTAGATGCGGTTCATCTGAGCGGCGACTTTGTTGTACCAGTCCTGCCACGTGGGCGGGCAGTACTTTTTGGCCGCAGCCGGGGTAAGGGTGGAGCCGTAGTTGGCGCCCAGATAGGCAACGTGAGCGGAGATGCCCTCGCTCCAGCTGCCAAAGCTGCGCCAACCGCCGCCACGTGCACTCCAGCCCCAGGCGTTATAAGAATTGGCGCAATAAGCACCCTTGGTGCTCTCGATGCAGGCGATGGCGGGGGACCAACGGGGGTCGACACCGGTATTCCAAGCGGCGACGGCAAAGTTGTAGCCCTGGCCTGCCATGGGGGAGCCGGCGAGATAATTGTCGATGCGGCTCGTCCACTCATTAATGAACGAATCGTAATCGGAACTACCGGTATTGGAGTTGTTCACCGTGGTGTCGATGGTGGTGTTGGTGTTGGTGGCCTGGCTGCTGGAATTGCTGCCGCTTACGCCCTCGCCCGAGAGCTTCTCGGCGGCAGCGGCCTTATCGGCCTCAAGCTTGGCAAGCTCGGCGGCATTTTCCTGCTCGGCTTTTGCCTGTGCCTCGCTGCGGAGCTGCTGGGCCTGCGCCAGCGCATCCTCGGCGTTTTTCTGCTCTGCCTCAAGCTGAGACTTGGCCTGCTGGAGCTCAGCCTTGTTCTGCTCGAGTTCGGTTTGCATGTTATTGAGCTCTTCGATCTCGTCGACGCTCGAGCTCGTGATCTGGTTGGTGTATTTGCAGGTCGTGATGAACTCACCCAGGCTCTGCGCGTTGACCAGGAAGCTCACGATGGGATTAGTGCCCTTCTGATACTTGTACAGATCGCGCATGGCGGAGCTTGCCTTGGCCTGCTGCTCGGGAAGCTTAGCCTCGATTTCCTCGATGCTTGCCTCATTGGAGTCAATCTGCTTTTGCAGGTCATCGAGTTTGGTACGGGAGTCGTTGTAGGCGCTCGTGGCGGCTTCGATCTTCTGCTGGGCTGCGGAAAGCTGGTCCTGCGTTGCCTGCGAGGCGGCATACGCCGCAACGGGGGAGAGCATCGGCGTGGCCGTCAGCGCAACGGCGAGCGCGGCGCTCGTGATGATACGAGCCGGCTTCGACGCAATGAGCGCTGCGGTGCGATGATTCGAATGCTGCATCCAGTCCCTCTGCAATCAATCGTAGGTTATGGTTCGAACGGTATTCTACTACTGCTTTCGACCTCAACTTGAACCTTAAAGGTTCCAAAGGGTCAAGTTGAACTTGAGGCTTTGGCTTTGACCTGCAGTTATGATGAATTGTTGAGAAACCATAGAGTTCAACTTTAACGTTACGGGGGCCTGTTTAAGAGGAGCTTTGGGCTGTAAAAGCTATCTCAACGTGGGGTTTTACAACTACAGCGTGCCCTCCTGGCGAGCCTGCTCAATCTCTTCGAGCGCCTCGGCGGGGGTGAACGAGCAAGTGCCGTCGCCGAGCTTGACCACCTGGATTTCGTCGCCGGTATGGACCTCTCCGCCCTTTAGCACCACGCCAAAAACGCCCTCGTGGGGAAAGATGCAGTCGCCGGCGAGATAGTAGATGGCACAGCGTGTGTGGCAGACCTTGCCGATTTGGCTGATTTCGACAAGCACCTCGCTGCCAAGCTTGAGCTGTGTGCCCAAGGGGAGCGAGAGCAGGTTGATGCCCCGGGTTGTGAAGTTCTCTCCAAAGTCACCCTTGCGCACATCGAGTCCGCGGGCCTGCGCCGTCTGGATGGACTCTGCGGCCAAAAAGGAAACCTGACGGTGCCAATGCCCGGCGTGTGCGTCGGAGGCGAGGCCAAATTGCTCTATAACGGTGTCGTGTCCATCGGCGACGGGCGACTTGCGCGTGCCCTTGCGTGCCGACGTGTTGATCGAGACGATGCGGGCGGGTCCGTTGTAGGCGTCGTTTGCCGTGCACAGGGGAGCGGTCGCTTTCGCACGTTCCGCCAGCTCGCGCCTCGCGGCATTGAGGATGGGATTATCGGTCGGATGGTCTTGGGGCACGTGTGCGCCTTTCGCTCGAGGACGTCAATACGCTGAATCCTACAACAACGGTAGGTTCATTGCCCATTGTCATACAACGGTGGGCGCCGTCTTCGTGCTGGCCTTCGTGCTGGACGATTACGTCGATTGCCATAGATACGGTGGAGCTTTGGGCGCCGGCGGCTTGGCACGCTAGAATAAATCAGTTGCGCAAAGACCGCCCGTTGTGTGGGCAGTTCATGATAGGAAGTTTCCATGGCATTGCAATTTACAGAGCGCGAGTTCATTCCCGTGCTGCTCGGTGGCGACATCAACGCCTATTCGGTGGCGCGCGCCTTCTACGAGGAGTACCAGGTCAAGAGTCTGGTCTTTGGCAAGTATCAGACGGGTCCCGCGTACCGCAGCCAGATTATCGACTACACGCCCAACGTGGATATCGACACCATGCCCGTGATGCTCAAAACCGTCAACGGCATTGCCCAAGCGCATGCCGACAAGACGATTGTCCTTGTGGGCTGTGGCGATAACTATGTCGCTCTCGTGGCTCAAGCCAAGGATGCTCATGAGCTGGCGGATAACATCGTCGCTCCCTACGCGCCCTACAGCATGCTCGAGCAGTGCCAGAAGAAGGAGATCTTCTACGAGCTGTGCGAGAAGCATGGCGTGCCCTATCCGCACACGTTTACCTTTACCAAGACGATGCTCAATGCCCAGGGTGAGGCGCCTGCCGAAGTGCTCGACCAGATCGATTTTCCTTACCCGATGATTCTGAAGCCTTCTGACGGCATCATGTGGTGGCAGCACGAGTTCGAGGGCCAGAAGAAGGCCTATGAGATTGCCGACCGCGCCGAGCTGGAACAGGTCATTCGCGATTCGTATGCCAGCGGCTACACCGACGACCTGATCTTGCAGGATCGCGTGCCCGGCAACGACGAGTACATGCGCGTGCTCACCAGTTATTCCGACCGCAACGGCAAGGTGCGCATGATGTGCCTGGGTCACGTGCTGCTCGAGGAGCATCAGCCCCACGGTGTCGGCAACCATGCCTGTATCATTACCGAGCCCAACGACGAGCTCATGGGCGGCGTGCGCAAGTTGCTCGAGGACCTTCACTTTGTGGGCTATTCCAACTTTGACGTTAAGTACGACGAGCGCGACGGCTCGTTTAAGTTCTTCGATTTCAACACGCGCCAGGGCCGCAGTAACTACTACGTCACTAACAGTGGCTTTAACGTTGCCAAGTATGTGGTGGACGAGTATGTGTTCAACCGTCCATTTGAGCCGGAGTTTGTGACGGCTCAGGACGAGGCCCTGTGGATGGTCGTCCCCATGGGCGTCGTCGACAAGTACGTCAAGGATCCCGAGCTGCGCGCTAAGGTGCATCGCCTGGACAAGGAAGGCAAGGGCGCCGACCCTTCGTTTATGAAGGGCGACTTTGTCTTTAACCGCTGGCTGCGCATGTGGCACACCAAGCTGCGCCACTTTAAGCTGTTCAAGACGTATTACAAGTAGATGAGCGCGGCGCCCGTCCGGTTTGCATCGGGCGGGCGCGGGTATGATACGCGCAATTGCGCAAGCGTCACCAAGGAGGCGGCGATGGAAAAGCTGGGAGTTATCGGCGGCATGGGCGCCGAGGCCACGTCGTATTACTACGACCAGGTGGTGCGTCATACGGCTGCTGCCTGCGATCAGGAACATATCGACATGGTGGTGCTCTCCAAGTCGACCATGCCCGACCGCACGCTGGCCATTAAGACCGGCGAGCATGCCAAGCTGCTGGCGACCATGAAAGAGTGTGCCCAGGCACTCGAGTCGCTGGGCTGTGCGCACATTGCTATTCCCTGCAACACGTCACACTACTTCTACGACCAGATCCAGTCGTTTACGAAGGTGCCGATTATCCACATGCCGCGTGAGTCGGTGCGCTATGCTCTGGCCGGTGCGGTGATGGGGGAGTGCGAGTTCGACCCCAACCTGAGTATGCCGGCCGAGCCGGTGCACAAGATTGGCATCATGGGCACCGACGGAACCGTGGGCGCGGGCGTCTACGGCCGCGAATGTAAGGCTGCGGGTGTTGAGGTTGTCTATCCCAGCGAGAAACGTCAGAACGATGTGATGTCGCTTATCTACGATGATGTGAAGGCCGGACGTGAGCCCGATATGGATAAGTTCGACCGCGTGATGTGGGAGTTCGCCCGTAGCGGCTGCGACCGCGTCATTCTGGCCTGCACCGAGCTCTCGGTGCTGCAAAAGTACCGAGAGATGCCCGAGATCACCCTCGACGCCATGGATGTCCTGGTGCGCGAATCCATCATCCGCAGCGGCGCCCCCTACCGCCTCTAGCTTCCGACCCGCCAAAAAGGGACAGGTTAATTTTGGTAGGTTTTATCTGGTGAAACAGTAAAGGCCTCGGCTCGTTTGGTGCGAGC
>CABQAK010000015.1 GCA_902462065.1 uncultured Collinsella sp. | reverse complement strand
ACGAGCTGCGCCTCGGCACGCTGCAGCTGCACGGCAACGGCGGCAGGGGCGGTGCCGCCCTCGGTCGTGCGCGCGGCGACAATCGACGGGATGTCGAGCGCCTCGGTAATGTCGCGCTCAAAGAGCGGGCTTGCCTCCTGGAACACCTCAAACGGCAGGTCCTCAAGATTGCAGCCGCGCTTCTCGCACATCAGGACCAGATGGCCCACCACGGCATGTGCCTCGCGGAACGGCAGGCCACGCTTGGCCAGGTAATCGGCAACATCGGTGGCGGCAAGGTGCCCCACGCCGCACTCGCGCGCCATGGCATCCTCGTTGACGGTCCAAGTCGAAATCATTCCGGCCATAACGGACAGGCACTGCATGAGCGTATGGGCGGTATCGAGCGCGCCCTCCTTGTCCTCCTGCAAGTCCTTGTTATAAGCAAGCGGCAAGCCCTTCATGGTTACCAGCAGCTGCACCAGGTTGCCGTACACGCGACCGCTCTTGCCGCGGATAAGCTCGGCAAAGTCGGGGTTCTTCTTCTGCGGCATGATAGACGAGCCGGTGGAGTAGGAGTCTGAAAGCGTGATAAAGCCAAATTCGGAGCTCGACCACAGCACGATCTCCTCGGAAAGACGCGACAGGTGCATCGCCATGACGGATCCGGCGTAATGCAGATCGAGCAGGAAATCACGGTCGGAAACCGCATCGAGCGAGTTGGGGATCACGCCCGCAAAGCCAAGTTCGGCAGCCGTCATCTGGCGATCGAGCGGATAGCTCGTACCGGCAAGCGCGGCAGCACCAAGCGGGCAGTTGTCGGCGGCATCAAAGGCGGCCTTCAGGCGCGTAAAGTCGCGCGCGAACATCCAGAAATACGCCAGCAGATGATGCGAGAGCAGCACGGGCTGAGCGTGCTGCATATGCGTGTAGCCCGGCAGAATCACCTTGTCGTACTTCTTGGCCGCATCCACCAGCACATGGCGCAGCTCAAGATTGGCCTCCATGAGCTCCTTGGCCAGCGCCTTGACGCCCAGGCGCGTATCGGTCGCCACCTGGTCGTTGCGCGAACGCCCAGTATGCAAGCGCTTGCCAGCCTCGCCGATGCGACGCGTCAGCTCGCTCTCGATGGACATATGAATGTCTTCGTCGTTGATGTCGAAGGTGAAGTTGCCGGCATCGATATCCTGTTCGATTCCGGTCAGGCCCTTGGCAATCGCCTGCTCGTCCTCGGCACTGATGATGCCCTGGGCCGCCAGCATCTTGGCATGCGCCTTAGAGCCGGCGATATCCTGCTTATAGAGATGTTTGTCGACCGGCAGCGACGCGCCAAACTCCTGCGTGACCTCGGCCACGCCTGCCTCAAAACGACCGCCCCAAAGAGCCATGGAACCGTCCCCTTTCTCCAAATACCAAAACAAGCGCCCAAAGCAATGCGCCATATCGCTAAAGCGATTTTTCAACCGCTAGTTTTACACATTCCCCACCGTGTGCGGAGCCATGTAGCTAATTTGCAAAGAAGTGACGCGCCATGCACTTGGCGCCCAACGTCTCCCTCCGGATGTTGCCCTGCGAACCATCGATCCAGGCCTTCAGGCTCATAGGGACGTCCTCGACCCTTGCAGCATCGAACTCGGGCGCGAGGGCAAGCAAAGCATGCGCAATAGCATTGAACATAATGGATACTCCTCATATATATAGGCGCAGAGCCGCCAAATTGATAGAAGGAGCCCCGCCGGACAACCCCGGCGGGGCTCGGACTCAGCCGCAGACGCGGCATCATATATGCGGGCGGAACGTAGGGGCCACCGATGTTAAGAAGTGTCAGCAAGCATAACGAAAGGTAGGGACCCCGTGCGCCCGTTATGTATCACGCGGATGGGCCGCGCGGATACCAAGGGAAGGAGGCGCTAGGCCTGGGCGGCAGCAGAGCTGGGGCCCTGGACCTTTGCCCACGTCTTGAGCGACAGCGTATCGATCTCGATAAAGCCGGCGCTGGCCTTCTCGTCGAACGTGGTGTCGCGGTCGTAGGTAGCCAGACCGTAGTCGTAGAGGCTGAAGGGGCTCTTGCGGCCGACGACATGGCAGTTGCCCTTAAAGAACTTCAGACGGACAGTGCCGGTCACGAACTTCTGGGTATCGGCCATAAAGGCATCGAGCGCGTTTTTGAGCGGGCTGTACCACTGGCCGTTGTACACGGCGGTGGCCCAATCCTGCTCGAGCTTGATCTTGGTCTTGAGCAGGTCACCCTCGACGCAGATGTCCTCGAGCGCCTTGTGGGCGGTGATGAGCGTCAGGGCTCCGGGAACCTCATAGCACTCGCGGCTCTTGAGGCCCACCAGACGATCCTCGACCAGGTCAAGACGGCCAAAGCCGTTGTCGCCCGAAATCTTGTTGAGGGCGATGACGATCTCGGAGAGCTTCATCTTCTTGCCGTCGACGGCGACGGGCTTGCCGGCCTCAAACTCAATCTCGGTGTAGGTCGGGGTGTCCGGCGTGTCCTCGGGGTTCTTGGTCATAACCCAGGCGTCGTCGAGCGGCTCGTTCCAGGGATCCTCCAGGTGACCGCACTCAATGGCACGACCCCACAGGTTGTCGTCGATGGAGTAGGGGTTGTCGTTGGCACCCTCGGGAACCGGCACGTTGTGGGCGTGGGCATAGGCGACCTCGTCGGGACGGCACTTCAGGTCCCACTCGCGAACCGGGGCGATAACCTTGAGCTCGGGGTCGAGGGCCTTGACGGCGGCCTCAAAACGGACCTGGTCGTTACCCTTGCCGGTGCAGCCGTGGGCGACGTAGGTCGCGCCAAACTCGTGGGCGACCTCAACAAGCTTCTTGGCAAGCAGCGGGCGAGACAGGGCGGAGAGCAGCGGGTACTTGTTCTCGTACATGGAGTTTGCTGCGATGGCTTTGGTCAGGAACTCATCGGAGAACTCGTCGCGCAGGTCGAGCACCTGGCAATCGAGAACGCCCAGGTCGAGCGCCTTCTGCTTCTTGGCATCCAGTCCGGTCTCTTCCTGGCCCACGTTGCCGCAGACACAAACGACATCGAGATTCTTCTCGTCCTGGAGCCACTTGACACATACGGATGTATCAAGACCACCGGAATATGCGAGAACGACTTTTTCCTTGCTCATGGCTGTTTCCTTTCGCCCTTGGTAGCTAGTTAGAACATCGGTCAGTTGCAAGTCACCTTGAGGTCAAAAACCGTGCAATATCAGGTTATTCAGCAGAATGCATCACAGGCATGCCCTAGAAACATGCGGCTATGTCGTGCTTAAACCCAACGACCTCAAAATGACTCTGTTGAGGCATTGCGCCCCATGCGGACAGAGACGATTGTTATCGTCGTCGGGAAATTGCGCGCTGGCGTCGGATGGCATTGTCTGCAGTGGTGATGATCTTTACGAACTGCATCTGCCTCTCCTTTCACGTATCGCCGGGCGCAATTCAAATATCGTAAACGGTACCTTTTACTCGGTAAACGGTTGTTTTTCCGTCTCCGTTTTCGATGGTCGCTATATTACGCTAAAGTGCCCGCAGCACAAGCGACAAATTCAAATTTCTGAAAAGTTTTTTCATTACTTTGTGAAGCGTGGTGCAAATACGCACCATTCCTGCGAAAATACGCTCGACTACTAGTTGATGGTTATAACGTCTGAAACAATCTCGAAACGAAAGGCGCATTTTTATGCAAACTTACGAATCGGACGCCAACATCGGCAACATTAAGATTCTCGCCGTCGATATGGACAAGACGCTGCTGACCGACGAGCGCGTACTGCCCCAGGGTCTCGACGAGCGTCTGGACAAGCTCGCCGACGCAGGCATCGTATTCTGCCCCGCCAGCGGACGTCCCGCCCCCAAGCTCGAGGAAATGTTCAAGGGCATTAAGAACCGCCTCGCTTTTTGTCCCGACAACGGAGCGTGCGTGATCTATCGCGGTAGCTATATCTATAAGAGCAATATTGACGTGGAGCTGTATCAGCAGGTCTTGAGCCGTGCCTCGGAGGATCCTCGCGCTGTCCCCGTCCTGTGCTGCTTCGACGAGTTCTACGTGCTTGCCCGCGACCATCAATACCACGACGAGATCAGCGTCTACTACAACACAATCAACTACGTCGACAGCTTTGAGGGCATTGATTTCGAGTCCAACAAGATTTCGGTCTTCTTCCCCGGCTACGACGCCGAGCCCGCTTTCCGCGAGACCTATAGCCCCGAGTTCTCGGACAAGCTCTACGTCACCAACGCCGGGCGCGAGTGGATCGACTTTATGAACCTGGGCGTCGACAAGGGCGCCGGCGTCGCGCACCTGTGCGAGCACCTGGGCATCGATATTGCCGATGCTGCCGCCGTGGGTGATACCTACAACGACATCCCCATGCTGGAGCGCGTCGGTCACAGCTTTATCGTGGACAATGCCGAAGAGCACATGAACGCGCATGCCAAGTGGCGCATTCCGAGCAACAACGACGGGGGCGTACTGACGCTCATCGACGCCATCTTGGCGGCTCGTTAACGTGGCTCGTCGGACCTGGCCGGGCGAGGCGGGTCCTTGGGTGACTTGCTCGCCGTCTGGGTGGCGTCTTGGCGCCTAGATACTTGGCTGGTTTTTTGGAATGAAGGGGGCTCCTTGTTGGCAAGGAGCCCCCTTCTGGTTTGGTTACTTTAGGGTTGTGGGCACTTCCCTATTTGGCGTCGGCCCAGGTTATGCCGGTGCTGGCTTCGGCGATTAGGGGGACACGGAGGTCTACTACGTGTTCCATGACGTCGCGGACCATGGTGGTTAGGCGCTCGACTTCGTCGATGGGGCACTCAAAGTCCAGTTCGTCGTGTACCTGCAAGATCATGTGGGCGGCAAAGCCCTCTTCTTCCAGGCGGCGGCTTACGCGGGCCATCGCGATCTTGATGATGTCGGCGGCGGTTCCCTGCATGGGATGGTTCATGGCCGTGCGCTCGCCAAAGCCGCGGAGTTGCGGGTTTTTGGCCTTGAGCTCCGGAATATGACGACGGCGGCCGTACATGGTCTCGGCGTAGCCCGTCTGCTTGGCACGTGCCACCACGTTGTCGAGGAACGTGCGCACGCCTGGGTAGGCCTCGTAGTAGCGGTCGATCATGTCGCGCGCCTCGGCCATCGAGATATGCAGCGACTGCGACAGGCCATAGGCCTGCTGACCGTAAACGATGCCAAAGTTCACGGCCTTGGCGCGACTGCGCAAGTCGGGCGTTACCTCGGACACCGGCACACCAAATACGCGCGCCGCCGTCTCGGCGTGGAAGTCCTCGCCCTCGTTAAAGGCGCGCACCAAGTGCTCGTCACCCGAGAGATGCGCCAGCAGACGCAGCTCGATCTGCGAGTAGTCCACCGCCAAAAAGACGCTTCCCTCGCCTGCCGAAAACGCCGTCTTGACGGTACGACCCAGCTCCGAGCGCGTCGGGATGTTCTGCAGGTTCGGGTCGCTCGAGGACAGACGCCCCGTTGCCGTGATGGTCTGGTTGTACGTAGTGTGTACGCGACCGTCACCACGGCGTAGCGGGCCCAGCGTGTCCAGATAGGTGGACTTGATCTTAGACTTCTCACGCCAGTCCAAGATCAGACGCACGATTTCGTGGTCACGCGCAAGGTCGCTCAGCACCTTGGCGTTGGTCGAATAATAGCCGCGCTTAGTCTTCTTGAGGCCCTTGGTCGGAAGCCCCATCACATCAAAGAGCACGTGCGACAGCTGCATGGGACTGCCAATATTAAAGGTCTCGTCACCCGCCAGGTCGCGAATACTGCGCTCAACCTCGGTAATCTGGGTCGCCAGGCCCTCGGACAGACTGCGCAGGCGATCGGGGTCCACGAGCATGCCAGCGCGCTCCATCTTGGCAAGCACCGGCACGAGCGGCATCTCGATGCCATCGAACACGTTGGCGGCGTTCTCGCGGGCCATGCGGTCGCGCAGCGGTGCGACCAGCGCCAGCGTCAAGGCCGCCGTGCGAGCGGCGGACGCCGGAGCGTCCTCACCGGCACCCCCTGCACCGCGCGCCGCAGGCAGCGCCATCTGCAGATAGGTATCGGCAAGATATGCCTCATCGAACTCGGAGCGATCGGAATCCAGCAGATAGGCAGCGACCACGGTATCGAAGATACGCGTGGAATCGGCAGCGAGCGGATCCATGAGCTCGGGCTCAGAAGAATCGATGGGCGAAAGCTCGTGCAACAGCACCTTCATATCCGGACTCGCCACGCGACCCTCCATAAACAGACGCGCGAGCACGCCAGCAATCACGCCGTGGACGAAGTTGAAGCCCTCAACCTCAGCCGCCGCGCAGCTGTCGCCCTCCTCGAGCGCGAAGAGGCCCTTGGACGTCGCCAACCACAGCGTACGCGTCAGTCCAAAGAGCGCGCCCTCTTCCTTGTCATCGTCCACCACGGCGGCGACCCACTCGCCGGCATCAATCGCGCGGGAGACCTCAGCCGCAACGGCACCAAGCGCGTCAGCATCGCCGGCGGCTGCGCGGACCATCGCAGGTATCTCAAACACACTGGAGGCAGCAGCGCCACCCTCGCCGCCGATCAGCGCCAAGAAACGGTTCTGCATGGCGGTGATACCAAGCGTGCCCAGCGCCGCGGACACTTCGTCGGCAGAAAACGCCGGGAAGGACGTCGCCTCAAAATCGAGCTCGACGGGCGCATCGGTGCGAATGGTTGCGACCTTGCGGCTCAGCAGCGCATCGTCGATGTGCGCACGCAGGTTCTCGCCCATCTTGCCCTTGACCTCGTCGGCATGCGCGATGACCTCGTCCAAGCTGCCGTACTGTGCGATGAGCGCGCTCGCCTTTTTGGGGCCGATGCCCGGTACGCCGGGAATGTTGTCCGACGTATCGCCCTTTAGACCGTAAAAATCGGGCACGAGCGCCGGCGTAATGCCGTGATACAGGTCATCCACGCTCTCGGGCGTCATGATCGCCACGTCGGACAGGCCCTTGCGGGTCGAGACCACGTTGACGTGCTCGGTCACGAGCTGATACATATCGCGATCACCGGTCACCAGCAGCATGTCGCAGCCGGCCTCCTCACCCAGGCGCGCCATGGTTCCCAGGATATCGTCGCCTTCCCAGCCCTCAGACTGCAGAATCGGCACGTTGAGTGCGACGAGCAGCTCCTTGATCATAGGGAACTGCGCATGCAGATCGGGGTCCATGGGCGGGCGCTGCGCCTTATACTGCGGCAGCATCTCCATGCGCACGCGCGGCTTGCCCTTATCAAACGCCACGACCACGCCGTCGGGGTTAAAGGCATCGATCATCTTGAGAAACATGTTCAGGAAGCCGAAGATCGCGTTGGTGGGGCGACCGTCCGGCGCGTTCATGGTCGGCGGCACGGCATGGAAGGCGCGATGCATGAGCGAGTTGCCGTCGATGACAGCAAAGGTACGGCGCTTGTCAGACATATTGAATACCTCGCTTTGGGCTGGGCACGGTTTGCTCACTCCAGTTTACACGCTCCCCGCCCCGCGGCCACCTCACATCAAGCTCCCCCGCCACCGTGAGCCCGCGCGTGATACGATGGCTCACGGTGCATCAACCAGCACGATCGATCCGAAAGGAGCCTGCGTCATGGAGCGTCCCTGCGCATGGAAAAAGTACACGCCACAGCAAATCGAGGAGCTCGAGGAGCTTTGCCGCGGCTATAAGCAGTTTTTGAGTGAGAACAAGACCGAGCGCCTGTGCGTCAAGGCCGGCATCAAGATGGCCGAGGAGGCGGGATACGTCGACCTGGAGACCGTAATCGCCGAAGGCCGCGAGCTCAAGGCAGGCGACAAGGTGTACGCCGCCAATCACGGCAAGGACCTTATGCTCGTCAACCTGGGCACCGCCCCGCTCGAGCAGGGCTTTAACATCCTGGGCGCCCACGTGGACTCGCCGCGCCTGGACCTTAAGCAGAACCCCGCCTTCGAGGCCGGCGACATGGCCTACCTCGACACGCACTACTATGGCGGCGTCAAGAGCTATCACTGGGTCGCTTCCCCGCTCGCGCTCGTAGGCGTCATCTGCAAAAAGGACGGCACCACCGTCGACATCAACATCGGCGACAAGGCCGACGACCCGGTCTTTACCATCTCCGACCTGCTGATTCACCTCTCGAGCGAGCAGATGTCCAAGCCCGCCAAGGACGCCGTCGACGCCGAGATCCTCGACGTGATCGTGGGCGGCCGTCCCGTCAAGTTCGATGAGGACGACAAGGACGCCCCCAAGGAGCCCGTCAAGCAGATGTTCCTGGACATCCTCAAGGAGCAGTACGGCGTCGAGGAGGAGGACTTCCTCTCCGCCGAGATCGAGGTCGTGCCCGCCGGCCCCGCCCGCGACATGGGCCTCGACCGTTCCATGATTCTGGGCTATGGTCACGACGACCGCGTCTGCGCTTACCCCTCCATGCTCGCCCAGATCAATGTGGCCAATGTCGAGCGCACGAGCATCACGCTCATCGTCGACAAAGAGGAGATCGGTTCCGTGGGTGCCACCGGCATGACGAGCCGCTTCTTCGAGAACACCGTCGCCGAGATCATGACGCTCGCCGGCGAGGGTAGCCCGCTGGCCCTGCGCCGCGCGCTCGCCCGCAGCCGCATGCTCTCCTCTGACGTGTCCGCCGGCTTCGACCCGGGCTATGCCGCCAAGTTCGAGACCAAGAACGCCGCCTTTATGGGTCGCGGCCTGTGCTTTAACAAGTACACGGGCAGCCGCGGCAAGGGCGGCTCCAACGACGCCGATGCCGAGTATGTGGCCCTCGTCCGCGACATCATGGACAAGGCAGGCGTGGATTTCCAGACCTGTGAGCTCGGCCGCGTCAACGCAGGTGGCGGCGGCACCATCGCCTACATCATGGCCAAGTACGGCATGAATGTCATCGACTCCGGCGTTGCCGTTCTGTCCATGCACGCCCTATGGGAGGTCGCCAACAAGGCCGATATCTACGAGGCCTACCGCGGCTACAAGGCCTTCCTCGAGCGCGCCTAACCAGCCCTTCATAACTTGCGGTGAAATACGGACTAAACTGGCCTATAAACGGCCAAAACAGACCGTATTCCACCGCAACTTCCTTTTTGACAGAGGAGAGTCCATGCTGCAGGTCATCATTTCGCCCGCCAAGCAGATGCGCTCGGCCCAAGATGCTTTTGAAGTCCTGGGCATTCCGCCCTTTGCGCGCGAGACGGCTCGACTGCATCGCGCGTTGCTAGATATTGAGCGAAATGAAGGCAGCGGCGGCCTGCAGGCGCTATGGAACGTGAGTGACAAACTGCTGGGGCCTTGCCTCAACACCCTGCATGAGTTCGAGCCCATCTTGGAAAACGGCGACCTCGACAATCCCGATATCGCCCGCAATACCTCCCCCGCCGTCATGTCCTATCACGGCATTCAATACCAGAGCATGGCACCCAAGGTGATGGATGCCGCGCAGCTCGCATGGCTGCAAGACCATCTGTGGATCCTCTCGGGCCTTTACGGATGCGTACGCCCCTTTCATGCCGTCGAACCGTATCGGCTGGAGATGGGTGCGAAGCTCGCCGTTGACGATGCCCGAGACCTCTACGCGTTTTGGAGCGACAAGCTCGCGCGGGTTATCGCCCCGGCAGGTTCAAACACCACGATCGTCAACCTCGCCAGCGTAGAGTATGCCAAAGCCGTTCTGCCCCACCTCGCGGGCGACGCCACAGCCGTCACGTGCCTCTTTGGCGAGGGTATCCGCAACGGGAAGCCCATCCAACAGTCGACCGCCAGCAAAAAGGCGCGCGGCTCCATGGTGCGGTGGATGGCAGAAAACAAGCTCGAGGATGCAAGCGAACTTACCGCATTCAATATCGGCTATCGGCACATCCCCGAGCTTTCAGACAAAAACACCCTGGTTTTCATGAACGCGCAGGCACAATAGGCCCGCCGTTTCCAAACACCCCATTACTCCGCCAAGCCATCGGCCTTTGCAATCTCGCTCGTCGAGCCATCTTGGTAGGTAATCTTAACGTGCTCTACGTCGGATACCGTAACGCCCGACGGAGGTTCCAGACGCCACTCCGTCAGAGCGATATCCATGGTCGTGGGCACGCCCCCTTGATCTTTGAGCTTCACCGTGAGTGTTTTGATTGCCGCATCAAACGTCACGCGTTCGATTTCCTCGCCAGGAATAGACCCGCCGCTCAGCTGCAGCTGCACAAACTCGTCGCACGGATACCAATAGTCGCCGGGTGCGGCAACCGTGTTGCCACCAGAAACTTTCATGGTCATAATCGGCAGGCCCTCGTCGGCTTCAAACTCCCAGGCGGCGCCGCCACGACCGCCGAACGTCCAAATACAAAAGGCAATCACCAGCACGGCAAGCACCGCAAAACCAATCGCGACCAACCCATGGTGCGCACGGCTTTCCTCGGCCGATACATCCCATTGCGTCTCTCGATATAGATGCTTGTCTTCCATGTACGCCTCCCCACAGGCACGCTCGTTAGGCCAATCGTACCCATTCGAGCTATACTTGAGCCCATTACATAAACGGGGAGCTTGCAGGACAAGACGGCAGGCTGAGACTGGGCGCGCCCGCCCTGACCCGCAAACCTGATATGGGTAATGCCAACGAAGGGAGCCGTGCCAATGAGCACACAGACCGAGCCCAAGCTCGTCACGCAAATCGACTTCGCCCGCGCCGGGCAGATCACACCGCAGATGAAGGAGGTCGCCGAGCGCGAGCATCGCGACCCCGAGTACATCCGCGAGCGCGTGGCCGACGGCCGCATCGCCATTCCCGCCAACATCGTGCACATCAAAAAGGGCATGCGCGCCTTTGGCGTCGGTGAGGGCCTGTCCACCAAGGTCAACGTGAACCTGGGCATCTCGGGCGACAAGGCCGATGCCGCCGAGGAATGGAAGAAGGTCAAGATCGCCGAGGACTTTGGCGCCGACGCCATCATGGACCTCTCCAACTCGGGCAAGACACGCCAGTTCCGCCAGCAGCTCATCGACGAGACGCCGCTCATGGTAGGCACCGTCCCCATGTACGACGCCATCGGCTACATGGAAAAGCCGCTGGTCAAGCTCACCAAGGACGACCTGTTCGAAGTCGTGCGCGCGCATGCCGAGGACGGCGTGGACTTTATGACCATCCACTGCGGCATAAACAAGTCGGTCACCAAGACCTTTAAGGAGACCGGCCGCCTGATGAACATCGTGAGCCGTGGCGGCTCACTGCTGTTTGGCTGGATGGAGGTCACCGGTAACGAGAACCCATTCTATGAGTTCTACGACGAGTTGCTCGAGATTTGCCACGAGTACGACGTGACGATTTCGCTCGGCGACTCCTGCCGCCCGGGCTGCCTCTACGACTCCAACGACGCCACCGAGACCGCTGAGATGATCGAGCTGGGCAAGCTGTGCAAGCGCGCTTGGGCCGCCGGCGTCCAGGTCATGGTCGAGGGCCCGGGTCACATGGCGCTCGACGAGATCGCCGCCAACATGAAACTGCAGAAACGCCTGTGCCACAATGCTCCGTTCTATGTGCTCGGGCCGCTGGTGACCGATATCGGCGTGGGTTACGACCACATCACCGCTGCCATCGGCGGCGCCATCTCCGCCAGCTCCGGTGCCGACTTCCTGTGCTACGTGACACCGGCAGAGCACCTATGCCTGCCCAACGCCCAGGATGTGCTCGACGGCCTCATGGCCACCAAGATCGCCGCACACGCCGCCGACATCGCCAAAAAGGTGCCGCACGCCCGCGACATGGACGACAAGATGGGCCAGGCACGCCGCAAGCTTGACTGGGACGCCATGTGGGAGTGCGCGCTCGACCCGGTTACGGGCAAGAAGCGCTACGAGGAGTCCCCCGCCGCCACCGAGGGCACTTGCACCATGTGTGGCAAGATGTGCGCCGTCCGCACCGTCAACAAGATCTTCGAGGGCACCACGATCGACCTCGGCATAGAGGACTAACCCTGTCGCCGCGGCCGCCTCTGGCGGCGAGCTGCTGCCTGTCAATTGTTGACGTGTGAACATTTGCTTGCATTTGCGTAAAGATTGCATCGCCCGCCCGGGTTCGACATAGAGTCGGCCCGGGCATCTTTATAATGCTGGCTTAAAGACCCATTTGATTCCGACCGAACAAGGGAGCGAACATGGATCGTAGTAAGGTACCTGCCGTCCTGTCCATCGCGGGATCCGATTCCAGCGGCGGCGCCGGCATTCAGGCCGACATCAAGACCATCACGGCGCACCGCCTGTATGCCGAGACGGCCATCACCGCCATCACAGCGCAAAACACGCTGGGCGTCACCGCCGTACAGGATATCTCGCCAGATATCGTAGCCGCGCAAATTGACGCCGTTTTTGACGATATCCGCCCGAGCGCCGTCAAGATCGGCATGGTTTCTTCTGTCGAGATTATCGAAGTCATCGCCGACCGCTTGAGCGCCTGGAACGCAACGAACGTGGTCGTCGACCCCGTCATGGTCGCCACCTCGGGCGCGCGGCTGATTGCCGAAGATGCCGCCGAGGCGCTCACCCGCCGCCTGTTCCCGCTGGCGACGGTTATCACGCCCAATATTCCCGAGGCCATGGCCCTGCTCGACTACGAGGTCGACTCCGAGCGCACGCAGCAAAATGCTGCCATGCTCCTCACCCGCCGCTTTGGTTGCGCATCCCTCGTTAAGGGTGGGCATCTTGTCAACGAGGCCAACGATGTACTGGCCGAACCCGCGCCGCTCGATGACGAGGGCAACCATCTGGGAGATCCACTCACCACGTGGTTCCGCCACAAGCGTATCGATACCAATAACACACACGGCACCGGCTGCACGCTCTCGTCCGCCATTGCCTGCGCGCTGGCCCAGGGTATGGATCTTGCCGATGCCGTCAACGCTGGCAAGGCCTACCTGACAGGCGCTCTGGCCGCCGGCCTGAACATGGGCAAAGGCTCCGGCCCCGTCAACCACATGTGGCAGTATTAAGATTCGCAGTCCAAAACCACCGCAAAGGGGACAGGCACCCTTGCGGTGGTTCCCACAAACATCTCGATCTGTAACAGTTAAAGTCCATTTTTCGGCCCACCCGTTACAAATCGAGACATCCAAATTCCACTGAGAAGATAATCTCGATGTGTAACAGTAACTCGGCAAAATCGACCCTAGATGTTACAGATCGAGACAAACGACCGATATCGACCTAAATAATCTTAATCTGTAACATCTAGCCCGTTTTTGGCCTTACAACTGTTACAGATCAAAGCAAACCAACGAAACAAGCCGTCGCAAGGAGAACTATTGTGGTGGTTTGGGGCCGTGCTACTCACCGAGCATCTCTTGGAGCTTGGCCGCCACGGCGTGACCCAGGCTCTCATGGCTTTCGGGCATCATATGCAGATAGTCGATATCGCCCGGCTCGGCAAACTCCGCTGCATTCAAAAAGTCGCAGCCAAACTGCTCGGCTACGTGCGCGTAGTATTCAGCAAAATGCTCCGAGGCCTCGACGGAACGCTCGTCAAAATCGGTCATATATACATCGGCGATCTGCGGCTTGATCTTGATAGGAGCCATCAGCAGAATGCGCGGACAAGGCGCAGCGTCGGTCCACGGAAACGCGCGGACGGCGCGAATCAGCGCCATGGCGCCACGGGCGATATCGGCAGCCGTCACGTTAAAGACCGTCTTGCAGTCGTTGGTGCCCAGCATGATCACAATGGCGTCCAGTGGCTTATGGGCCTCGAGCAGCATCGGCAGCGCGCGGATGCCGTTAAGATTGGTGTCCAGATGGCACATGTCGTCGCGTACCGTCGTGCGGCCGTTGAGGCCTTCTTCAATTACATGCCAGCCCTCGCCTAAGTCACGTTGGGCCACGCCGCACCAGCGCACATCCCGCGCATAGCGCACCGCGGTGCCGTCGCGCATGCCCGCCGGATCGTAACCATAGGTGTTGCTGTCGCCAAAGCATAGAACGTTTTTCATCGTAAGCCCCTCGCTCAGTAAAAAGCCGACGGGAGCAGCCCTCCCGCCGGCTCGACCCATCTGTCAGCACGTACCGATTACAGGTACTTGCGCCAATCGTCCTCGTTCTCATCATCCTCGGTAGCAGCCTGGGCCTGCTCGGCGGCGCGAGCTGCCGCAGCGCGAGCGGCAACCTGGGCATAGGACTCCTCGTTGCGCTCGGGGAAGTTTGCCAGCACGTGCTCGAACTTGGCAAAATCCTCATCCCAGCGCGTAGAAGGCACGGCAAAGAAGACTTGCTTGACCTTAAAGTCGCCCGACGCGAGCTCCTTGCGGAAGAGCTCGGCCACGGCCTCGGCGTCAAAGCCGTTGTTGTCGCAGCCCCAAGCGCCCAGTACGAGCTTCTCGCGACCCAGCTCGTCGCAGATGGCAAGCACAAAGCGAATGCGGTCGCGCAGGGCATCCAGCAGAGCATCGTCGCTCACGCGATACTCCTGGCGGGCGCGCTTAACGTTGGGCGCGGCGGCCACGATCACGTCGGCGTATGCATGCACGTGGTTGCGATCGAAGCGCACCGCAGGCACCACCAGCGCACGGTTTCGGTAAAGCTCGCAGTTGATGTTGCGGCGACGGTTCTCGCCGTACCATTTGCGCTGCTTATCGAGAACGTTGTACAGATACGAATCGGCGCACAGCGTGGCCTCCTGGCCCAGATAACCCTGAATATAGCCACCGCCCGGATTGGTGAACGAGGCAAAGGCGAGCACGGCCATGTCGCAGAACTGCGCATAGCCACGACCGTTGTCCAAGATGGCCTGCGTGGCGGAGGCATCGAGCACGGTGACCTCAGGCAGGGACGCAGCAGGCTCCTCAGCAGGCGCGGACTCAGCTTCGGCGATTTCCTCGGCAGGCTCCTCGACGGGCTCAGGAGCTGCCTCGGTCTCGGGCGCTGCCTCGCTCTCGGGTGCCGCCTCGGTCTCGGCAGCCTCCGCGCCCTCGACGTCCTCGGCAACCTGTTCTTCAGCGGCCACAGCAGTCTGAACCTTGGCCTTCATCGCCGCGACAAAGCCGGCAGGCATACCGTCAAACTCGCGAACACCGGCAAGCGAACGCTCGATATCCTTGGCGCACGCTTCGGACACAGTTGACACGTGACGCTCGGCGGCCTTGGCACGGGCCTCGCGCTTGGGATTGGGCTGACCCGCTCGGTTGGACCTGCGGTTACGGTTCCTGTTGTCGACGTCTGCCATACGTGGCCACCTTTCCTGTCGCTGCCGCTATCGGCTTTTCCCATCCATGATACCCCGCCGCGTACAAAAAAGACGGCCCCGAAGGACCGCCTTTCGCATCGATTTGCCCGCACGGCAAGCACCGCCGCAATTCGCCACTAGTCGCGACGGCCAAGGATGTTCAGGATGCGCAGGAACACGTTGATAATGTCAACGAACAGATTGGACGCCATGAGCACGGCGTTGGGCAGCGTAGGCGGCACCGTCGTGGCAACATAGGTGTCGTAGCCAATAAAGCCGGCGAACACCACGATCACGATCAGGTCGGTGATGGACTGCGAGACGCCCATGAACATCAGCACGATCTCAACCAGAACAGTGGCGAGCAGAATGCCAAAACCGATGCCATATACGCGCTGGAAAAACTTGGGGAAGGTCACGCCCAGCGCGCCAAAGACAAAGGTGATGGCGGCCGTGGCGATAAAAGCGGTGTTGATGGTGGGCAGGTCGTAGTTGGCAAGGCCAAACGACGCGGTCAGGCCAAAGGTACTCGCAAAGATTACGTAGCCCACAAGGGACAGGCCCACGGACTGCTTGCTGGCGGCGGCCGACATCATGACCATGCCGACGATGGTCAAAATAAACGAGCCAAAGACCAGCGGCAAGGCTGCGCCGCTCATCATCATGCGCGCAAACGACATGGTGCTCGTAAAGTAGGCGCCGGCGCCCATGGCGCAAAAGCCCAAGAAAATCAGGGCAGACATGACAAGGTTGTACGCGCGCGGCGACATCTCCTTGGCACGGCTTGCACCGGTCTCGATGGGGCCGTTCTGATAGCCCTGGATATCGTTCATACTTCGTCCTTTCACAAAGCGCCGTGAAAGACGGCGCAGCAGATGACAAGATTCCTGCCATTGTACCCGAACGCCGTGCGTCCTTACCTACGGCGCTCGCCCTCAAGCGTACGATCAAACGCCCAGACCCACCAACGCATCACGTGGGCCTGCGAGCCGTCCGGCCGTCCGCACGCCTGGTCCTCCAGATACAACTCGGTCGCGTGCCCGCCAAAACGCACCTTATAGGTTGCCGTACGAACGCCGTGGACCGTCAGGCCAAAACCAGTGGACGAGACGATCTCGTCAATCGTAAAGCAGCGACCGTCGACCCAGCAGACGGTAACCGGCACGACTTGTCCGCCCGCGAGGATGCGGGCCACGACGTCCACATACTGCTTGTGCACGCGCCGAGTTTTGCCGTCTGTCTGTCGATATTCCATGCCTCCTATTATCGAACGCATGTTTGCATGTTGTAAAGCGAACAGACTGTGGTTTTGGAGTGTCGTAGTAATCGCACGTGTCCGTATGGCGTGTTAGCAAAAAGAACACCCGCGGTCAACAGGGCTAATATTCAATTTTAGTGCCAAAAAGTTCACTTCTCCCATCAGAACTCGGTAAAGAGACCCGCAGGAGGTGATACGATTTATCATGTTTTTGTAACGTGTCTGCAAACTTCGAGAAAGCCCATATATGGACGTAACGTTCTCAACCTTCCTCGGCCAAATTGTGTCGAACCCAGTCCTTGCCGTCACCGTGATCCTCGCGTTGGGCGCCATCTTCGTCAATGGATGGACCGACGCGCCCAACGCCATCGCGACCTGCGTCACTACGCGTTGCATGCCCGCCCGCGCCGCCATTCTCATGAGCGCCGCATTCAACTTCCTCGGCGTGCTCATCATGACGCACTTTAACGCGAGCGTCGCCAACACCATCTCACATATCGTCGACTTTGGCGGAAACAGCACCATGGCGCTCGCCTGCCTATGCGCGGCGCTGTTCTCCATCGTCGTCTACGGCGCCACAGCGTCGCGTTTTGGCATCCCCACCTCGCAAAGCCACAGCCTTATCGCCGGCCTGACCGGTGCCGCCATCGCCCTCGGCGGTGCGAGCAGCGTCAACGTCCACGAGTGGATGAAGGTCATCTACGGTCTGGCGCTCTCCATCGGCCTGGGCTTTGTCATGGGCTGGGTCCTGTGCAAGCTCGTCTCGATTCTTTTCGCCGCCGCCAACAGGCGACGTGCCAATGTCTTCTTTAAATACGCTCAGATCGCGAGCGCTGCGGCCATGAGCTTTATGCACGGCGCGCAGGATGGACAGAAGTTCATCGGCGTGCTCTTTTTAGGCGTGGCCTTTGCCAGCGGCCAGACGAGCGTCGGCGATGCAGGCATCCCCATCTGGATTATGCTGCTGTGCTCGGCCACTATGGGTATCGGCACCAGCGTGGGCGGCGAGCGCATCATCAAGTCCGTCGGCCAGAGCATGGTCAAGCTCGAAAAGTATCAGGGCTTCTCCGCCGACCTGGCGGGCGCCGCAAACCTGCTGCTTGCCACCCTTACCGGCATCCCCGTGTCCTCCACACACATCAAGACCTGCGCCATCATGGGCGTCGGTGCCGTCAAGCGCCTCTCAGCCATCAACTTCGGCGTCGTCAAAGACATGATGTTCACCTGGTTCTTCACCTTCCCCGCCTGCGGACTCATCAGCTTTGTCATGGCCAAGCTGTTCATGATGTTCCTCTAGTCAAACCGAACGTCCATCCGGACTGCATTACCTCGCCCACCCGTCTTCGCCTCGAAAGGACCCACCCATGGCAAAGAAACCCGATTCGTTCTACTTCGACAACTACGTCGCCTGCGCCGACCTTGCCGTCCAGGCCGCCGAGCTGCTCACCAAGATTTTCGAGAACTTCGATCCCGCAAAGATTCACGATATGCTCAACAAGATGCACGCGATCGAGCATGCGGCCGACAAGAAGCACCATGAGCTTGAGGACGCCTTGCTCACCGCCTTTATCACCCCGCTCGAGCGCGAGGATCTGGATCTGATGAGCTGCTCACTCGACACCGTGCTCGACCGCATCGAGGGCGTCGTGCAGCGCGTCTACTTCACCAACATCCAGAGCATCCATCCCGACGCCATCGTCATCGCCCACAAGGTGACTGACGCCTGCCGCGCCATGAAAGACCTGATGGTCGAGCTGCCCAACTACCGCAAGTCCAAGACCCTGCGCGAACTCGTCATCCAGATCAACACCATCGAGTCCGAAGCCGACGAGCTCTATATCAACGCCATGCGCAACCTGCACGTTAACGGCAAGGACCCGCTCGAGGTCATCGCCTGGCGTGACGTGTACGCCTTCCTGGAGTACTGCGCTGACTGCTGTGAGAATGTGGCCGATGTTGTGGATTCGATTGTCATGAAGAACAGTTAATTGGGGGTACGTATCCCACCGGTCGCGGGCCCGGCCACTAATACCTTTTTCACTCCGGCTGCAAGCAGAGTCGTTCAAAAGGTATTAGTGGTCGGGCCCGCTCCCTTACGTACCACCATTGGGAACTTTGGCTGATAGGTTTAGCGCAATGGGGGTTTGGCTGAAGGGACCTTTGGTATCCATTCGGACACTTTGGCTCTTGATGAGCGTTTGGCTGATTGCTGCTTTGGGTACTGTTTGGGTTACTTTGGATTTGTTTGATTTTTAATTGTTGGAGGGCTTGTATGTCTTATTTGGATCTGGCTCGGGGTCGGTATTCTTGTCGTGAGTTTGAAGATCGGGCTGTGGAGCAGGCTGTGGTGGATGCCATTGTTGAGGCTGGGCGTATTGCTCCTTCTGCTTGCAATAATCATCCTTCTCGTGTGATGGTGTTGGATACGCCTGAGCTTCTGGAGAAGGCTGCTGCTTGTCAACCTCGGTTTGCTCGTGATGGATCTATCTTTGGGGCTCCGCTTGTCTTCCTTATTTGCAGCGTTACCGATGATGCTTGGGTGCGCCCGTATGATCAGATGAACTCGAGTGCCATCGATACTTCGATCGTCTGCGATCAGATGATGATGGAGGCCACCGAGCAGGGCCTGGGAACGTGCTGGGTATGCCATTTTAAGCCTGAGGTGGCACAGGAGCAGTTCAACCTGCCCGAGGGCGCCTATCCCTATCACATGCTCGTCTGTGGCTATCCTGCCGACCACATCGCCGATCCCGAGCATCGCGAGGCCCGCACCATTCCCCTCCCCGACTTCCTCCTCAAGTAGATTTTTAGGACATGCCTTAAAACCTACCCTTGACCGCTCACCCGTTCGCCGAGCTCTGCGCCATTATGTGCAGGGCTCGGTTTTTTATGTTGCGCGCCACGGCACAGTCATAAAAAAAGGACCCGCAAGCTGCGGGTCCTTTCTAGGCACTAAATTGCAGGCCGAATGTTAGTCCAGGTCGTCAGCGGCAAAGTTGTCGATCGGGGCGAAGGGATCGGCCACAGGGACAACCGGGTCAGCAACGGGCAGCGGCTCGGCGGGAACAGTCACCGCAGGAGAAGCGGCAGAACCGACCGGCGTGGAGGCCATGAGGTCGGCCGGGAAGGAGTTCTGGGCATCGTCCATAAAGTGCTGGATGAGCTTGAGATACTCGGCCTTGAACTCCTCACGAGAAGCCTTGAGACGATCGATCTCCTCGAGCTCGGCCTGCTTTTCGGTCAGAGCCTGGCGGATAACCTCGCGGGCCTTAGCGTCAGCCTCGTTGCGGATACGCTCAGCGTTCTCATTGGCATCGTTGACGATGGTCTCAGCGGTCTGCTGGGCAGCGATCAGGGCAGCGGAAATCTGGCGCTCCTGAGCGGAGAAGTCAGGGGCGGGAGCAGCCACGGGGGCGGCAGGAACGGCCTGGGCGGGGGCATCCTGAGCCTGGGCAAGCTGAGCCTGCGCATCGGCAAGCTGCTGCTCGGTAGCAGTCAGACGACCCTTAAGGTCGACGATCTTAGCGAGCATAGCGTCAACCTCAGAGGACAGCGTCTCCAAGAAGACGTCGACCTCGGCAGGATCGTAGCCACGCTTGGCCTCAGAGAAAGTCTGAGCCTGGATGTCTGCAGGGGTAATAGCCATAACAAGTCTCCTTTTTCATCGCCTCGGCGCTACACGCCCGACGTAAGTTACTAAGTCAGTTCTATACGAGTATACCTATAAGAAGCTGCAGAACCAGCCTCTGCACCAACTGCAACGCAATAATCGCAACGACCGGCGAAAAATCGATACCGCCCATCGGCGGGATGAAACGACGGAACAGGTTGAGCCACGGACCGCACACGCTATCAAGCACCGCGGCAATATCCTGAAGCAAACCACCCTGCTTCATGGGAATCCACGTCATAAAGCAGTAGACGACAATGAGCGTGGAATAGAAGTTGAACAGCGTGTTGACCAGTTGGACGATAGTGTAGATGTTGATGGGGATCTCCTCGTCTTGTCTTTACTTAAGGTAGCCGTCGGCACGAAGCTTCTTGAGATCGGAATCTTTGACCTCGCAGCCGGCGGGCAGCACCATGAACACGCGGTCGCCTACCTCCTTGACCGTGGCGCCCAGACCACAGGCAAAGCCGTAAGAGAAGTCCAAGACGCGCTTGGCAACTTCGGTGCGTACGCCCACAAAAATCAGTGCGACAGGCTGCTTGGTGCGTACGCGGCGCACCACGGTCTCCACGTCGTCATAGCTCTCGGGGCGCAGGACATAGGCCGGCAGCTGCGGCGTGGCGTTGATGATATTGCTCGCATAGGCCGAGGCATCGCTCGGTGCAGGCGCGGGCGCAGCGGCGGCACGGGCGCGGGTGTTCTCGGCGTAGCTCGACGGCGTGTCATAGGCACCAGGACGATAACCGCTCGCAACACTGTCCTGCGAGCGCGAAGGCGGGTTATACGTCGTGGCATGGCGGGAGTCATCGCCGACCAGCTGACCGGAGCGCGTATACACGGCAACCGACTCAGCTTCACCACGGCGCGTCTGACCAAGCAGGCCGTTGCTCGGCTCGTCTTGGGTGTAGAAGCCCTCGCCCGAAGCACCGCTGTAGCCGTTGCCCTGATAACTATCGTCATAGCCGTCATCGTAGCCGTAGTCGTCGTCCTGGCCATAACCCTGGTCGTAACCCTGCTGGCCGCCCAGGTGCATCTTATTTTTAATCTCGTCAAGGAAGCCCATGGTTGTGTCCTCTCGCGGTTTAGTGCAGGCGCCCCGATAATCAGTGCGCACTTCAGAGCCTTATTTTACTGCAAACTCCGGGCTAAATACTACCCTGCCCAGGCGAACGAGCGTAGAGCCCTCCTCAAGGGCAGGCTCAAAGTCCTCGCTCATGCCGCAGGAAAGCTCAGGCAGGTTCAAATCGGGATGCGCTGCCTCCAGCTCATCCCTCAGCTCACGAAGCCCCGCAAAGGTGCGGCGTGCCACATCCTTATTCCCCCGGGGCGCCATAGTCATAAGCCCCTGCACGCAAATTCCCTCAAGTTCCGCAAGCTCACCCGCGGCGGCGCGAATCTCATCGGGCGAAAAGCCTCCCTTCGACTCCTCACCACTCACATTGACCTCAATGAGCACACGCTGGGGGCCGGCGAGCTCACCTGCCTCAATCTTGCGGACAGCACGGCTCGAGATCGCCTGCGCCAGATGCAGCGAACCCACCGAGTGAATCAGCTCGGCTGAGCCCAGCACCGCATTGATCTTATTGGTCTGCAGGTTGCCGATCATATCGAAGCGCACCTCGGGCAGCTCCGGATGCTCCGCCAGACCCGTGAGCTTGCGAACCAGCTCCTGCGGGCGGTTCTCGGCAAAATGGCGATACCCCGCCTGGATGGCGGCAACGGTCTCATCGACACCAACGGTCTTGGACACGGCAATGAGGCTCGCGGCGTCGTGGGGACGGCCTGCGCGATCGAGCGCCGCATAAAAACGTTCCAGAATCTGCTCGCGGCGAGCGCGCATCAAGTCCAAATAGTTATCCATTGCTAATCGCCTCCGCTGACAGCCAAACAAGTAGTCCCATGCTAACGCAAGAGCGCGGCCCCGCATGTGCAAGGCCGCGCTCACTTAGGTATTTACAATCTTTCGACGAACGGGGTTACTTACTCCTCGTCGTCCTCGCCATCGTCCTCATCCTCAAGATGATCGAGCAGGTAGCGAAGACCCTCGCTGACCTCGTTAGCGGGCACCTTGGCAACGTAGCGAGCGTCGACAGCGGGCCTCATGATAACACCCTCGCCCGAAGGCACGCGCATGCTCTCGAGCTCATCCTCATCAGTGCGGGCGATATCGCCGGCAGTCATACGCTGTCCGGTCAACAGGAAGGTCAGACGGCAGGCGGCATCGATGGAAATCGAAGCGATGCGATCGAGGTAGCGCGAAACCATGATGGCGCGGCGCAGGTCGTCATAGTTGCTGTCGTCGTCCATAAAATCGCCCGTGTCCATGCGGTTAAAGGTGCGGAAGAACTTCTCGTAGGCGGCGTGCACTGGCTCGTCCTCGACGGCCAAGTTGCAGATGATGGACATATCATTGGTGACGAGCGCGGAAAGCGAAGAGCCCAGCACCTGGTAGACGGCCTCAGCCTCGGCCTCGACCGTGCCGACAAGCTCCTGGGGCAGCGAGATGTCGGCCTTGATCATATGACGCGTGGCGCGGCAGATCTGGCGAACCTTATCGGTCATGCGCTGCAGGTTAAAGTCGACGTAGATAATCGTCTGCAGCAAGCGGAAGTCGGAGGCGACTGGCGACTGCGTGGCGATCAGGTTGTAGCACACGGCCTCCAAGTTAGCGCAGCGCGCGTCAATCGAAAGCGTGCGCTTCTTGGTCTTGGTGGCGAGCTTGCGGTCGTCGGTCACATAGGCCTTAACGGCATCGTGGAGGGCCAGATCGACGGCCTCGTAGATGCTCAGCATCTCGTGGCGGGCCTCGATGAGCTGACGGGAAAACAGTTTACGCATGGTTCACTCCAATCAGTTGGGTGCGGTCATGCCGCCCGCACAGTGAATACAAACCGGACCAGGTCCGATCGGCTTGGGACTAGTCGCACCGATCAGCCAAAGCGGCCGGTGATATAGTCTTCCGTCCGCGAGTCCACCGGGCTGGTGAAGATCGCGTCGGTTTGACCATACTCGATGAGCGTGGCGGGCTCGCCGGCAACTTCCTGCAAGAAGAATGCGGTGTAGTCGCTAATACGAGCTGCCTGCTGCATTGAATGCGTGACGATGATGATCGTCATCTCGGGCGCCAGCTCGGCCATCAGATCCTCGACCTTAGAGACGGACGTGGGGTCGATGGCGGAGCAGGGCTCGTCCATCAGAAGGACATCGGGTTGCACCGCAAGCACGCGCGCGATGCACAGACGCTGCTGCTGACCGCCCGAGAGCGCCAAACCATCCTTGTTGAGCTGATTGGATGCCTCTTTCCAGAGGTTGGCGCGCTTGAGCGATTCTTCCACGATGTCATCGAGGTCGCTTTTGCTAGTCACGCCCTGCAGACGAGGGCCAAAGGCGACATTCTCGTAGATGGATTTGGGAAACGGGTTGGGCTGCTGAAAGATCATGCCCACGCGACGACGGAGATCGACCGGGTCGACACCCTCGGCATAGATATCGTTGCCGTCGAGCGTCATGGTGCCCTCGACGCGCGTACCCTCGATCAGGTCATTCATGCGGTTGATGCAGCGCAAAAACGTCGACTTGCCGCAGCCCGAAGGGCCAATGAAGGAGGTGATGGCGTTTTTGGCGATGTTGAGGTCAAGCCCCGTCAGCGCATGAAAGTCACCGTACCAAAAGTTGAAATCCTTGGCCGTAATGGCCGCTTGCTCCAGCGTGGGAGCGGACTGATAAACGGACATGGGACTCCTTAACTAGCGACGCTTGCGCGACAGGAAGCGCGCAAACAGGTTGAAGGCCAGAATGATCACCATCAGCAAGAGCGCGGTGCCATAGGCTGCGTTCATGTTGATGCCGTCGTTGGCAAGCAGGTACAGGTGAACCGTCATGGGGCGGCCGGAATCGAGCGGCGAAATAGGTAGATTGATGGCCTGGCCCATGGTGTAGAGCACCACCGCGGTCTCGCCAATGGCACGGCCGATGGCGAGGACGATACCCGTGGCAATACGGCCAAAGGCAGAAGGAAGCACGATCTTGGAGACGACCTGCCACTTGGTGGCGCCCAGGCCGTACGCACCCCACCGGATATAGCGCGGAACGGCGCGAATGGCCTCTTCGGTGGTGCGCATGACGATGGGAAGCATCAAGAGCGCGAGTGCCAGGGCGGCCGAGACCATCGAAAGGCCCAGACCCATAGCCTCGACAAACAAGGCGTAGCCAAACAGGCCCATAACGATGGAGGGCACCGAGGCCAAAGCGTCAGCAGCGTAGCGAATGAGCTCGACGACCTTGCCCTGCTTGGCGTACTCGGCCAGATAGACGGCTGCCAGCACAGCGATCGGCGTGCAGATAAGCATGGCGAGTGCCGTCACATAGACGGTCGAGACGATTGTGGGCCAAATTCCGCCCTCGGCGTTGACGCCCTGGGGCCAACCGAAGATAAAGTCGAGTGAGATATGCGGCAGGCCGTTAATGACCACGTAGGCGATGATAGCGACCAGCACCAGCGTGGTGATGTATGCCGCGGCACGGAACACGCCAAGCATGATCTTGTTGGACAGGTCCTTGTTGATGCGGCCCTTCTTGCCGTGGGAAAGGGCACGCTTGATGCGCTCGCGCGACGAGGTCGTATCGACCGTCGTGTCAACGGAATCGGACATAGCCTACCCCCTCTTCTTCTTGGAAATCAGACGGACGATGCCCACCAGCGTGGCGGAGATGATAAACAGGACCACGCCCATGCCGAACAGCGCCGAGCGGTGCAGACCCGAGGAATAGCTCATGTCGAGTGCGATCTGGCTCGTGAGCGTCGAGATAGGGCTCGCAATGCTGTCGGGAATAACCGGGGCATTACCCACGACCATGAGCACGGCCATGGTCTCTCCGATGGCACGGCCCATACCCAGCACGATGGCATCCACGATACCCAGCTTAGCGGCAGGTAGCACGACCTTATAGATGGTCTGCCACTTGGTGGCGCCCATGGCATACGATGCCTCGCGAATGCCCATGGGAATGGAATTGAGGGCATCGATGGTGAGTGTGGTGATGGTAGGAACGATCATGATGGCAAGCACGAACCACGCCGTCAGCGCACCAAAACCAAGACCACCGGTCAGTTGCGCGATAAACGGACGGATGATGACCATGCCAAAGAAGCCATAGATGATAGAAGGGATGCCGGCCAACAGGTCAACGGCAGGGCTGATAAGCTTGCGCACGCGCTTGCCGGCGATCTCGACCAGGTACACGGCCGTGCCCACACCTAGCGGCACGCCCATGGCGAGCGCACCGACGGTCACCAGACCTGAGCCGGCAAGCAGCGACATGATGCCGTAGTGGCCCTCAGAGGGCGCCCACGTAAAGCTAAAGAAGTCCGCCAGACCGATGTCAGTAAAGACGGGCAGCGCCGAGTACGTGGTAAAGACAAAAATCAGGATGACGGTAACGACCGCCAAGAACGCGCAGGCAAAGAAGATCCACTGCAGCGCCTTCTCCTTGATATAGGTACTGCGCGATACGAGCGCCAGCTCGCGCTTCTTGGGCGTCTGAACATTCTGCTCAGTCTGGGAGTTTTCCTGTGCTTCCATGCTACTCACTCCCCTTCTCGTCGTTGGTGACGGGAATAAAGCCCGCCTCGCGAATCTGCTTGTCCATCTTTTCGGACGTCACATAGTCGATGTAATCCTGCGCCTGCTGCGAAGGCGCACCCTTCACAAAGAAGTAAAGGTCGCGTGAGATGGGATAGCCGCCGCTCGCGACCGTCTTCTCGGACGCCTCAACATGATTGACCGAGACGGCCTTGACCGAGGTCTTGGCGTTGAGGCTATCGACGAAGCCCAGCGAAATGTAGCCAATGGCACCGCGCGAACGAGATACCACGTCGCGCACCTGGCCCGTGCCCGAAAGAACGGCCGAGCGGCGATCGAACGGGGTGCCGTCCATCACGATGGTGCGGAAGGCCTCACGCGTGCCGGACGCCTCATCTCGATTGATGACCTGGATCCTCAGGTCCTCGCCACCGACTTCTTTCCAGTTGGTGATCTTGCCGGCGTAAATATCGCGGAGCTGCTCGGTCGAGAGGTTATCGACCGGGTTATCGTCGTTCACGATGACCGCGATACCGTCGTGGGCAATGACGATGGGAGTCAGGCCCAGATCCTGTTCGTCGGCATTGAGTCCACGGGAGGAGCTGGCGATATCGGCCGTGCCGGCGCTGACGGCCTCGATGCCAGCAGAAGAACCCAAACCGGAAACGAGCACGTCGATGCCGGTCTCCTCCTTAAAGCCCTCGGCCGCAATCTCGGCGATAGGAAGGCAGGTCGTGGAGCCAGCGACGGTAATGGAAGAGGTAGAAGATCCCGAAGAACAGGCGCACAGCGTAAGCGTAAGCACAGCGGCGCTCAGGACCGATACGATCTTTCTCATAGCATCACGCCGATCGCAGCATGGCGCCCACAGGTGCCGCCCTCGTTACGGTAGGAATAAAAGCGGTCGTTCTGACGCACGGTCGAAAGCTGGGTATCCACGATATTATCCGCGTCGACACCGACATCTACCAGCGCCTCGCGAATGGCAGCGGAAAGATCGAGCATGCGAGAGGTACTCGCATCGATGCAAGAGAACTCGGCGGCAAAGCGATCCATGAGTTCCTGGGATACCTCATATTCGTCACCCAAGATATGGGGGCCGATATAGGCGGAAACGCCGCTCGCATCGCAACCGGCAGCATCGCAAAGCGCCTGGCACGCCTTGGCGGAAATGCGTGCAATCGTGCCCTTCCAACCGGAGTGCACCACGGCAAATCCGCCAGGGGCCACCAGCACCACGGGAACGCAGTCGGCAAAGCAGAGCAGCACGGGTACGTTATGCGCCGTACAGACGATGGCATCGCAGCCCTCGGCAATCTGCTCGCGGACGTCCTCAAGGTCATCGGCGCCGTTCGAGGTCACCGCAACGATATGGTCACCATGGACCTGATTGGGAACGAGCAGGTTGTGCTCGCACTCGACGGCACCCATAGCCTCGAGCGCGCGACGACGATTTTCTTGAACAGCAAAGGGATCATCGCCAACATGCGAGCCCAAGTTGAGTGAGGAGTACGCATCTTCGGAAACACCACCGGCGCGCTCGGTGAAGGCAAAGCGAACATCGGATGTCGCGCCCTCCACCAACGTAACTCCATCATGGTCGACACGCGAAACTTTGTCCGCACGTGCTGCCATACTAAAGCCTCCTAATAACACAAGTACCGCGGCATCGCCGCTACAGCCAGCGTTTATACGGCTGTCATACTTCTCTAAAAGGATACCTGCTACGCTGAAGGCAATCGTAAAGGGAACGTAAAGAGATTGGAGGTTCTAGTTTACAAAGTCGAAATAAAAAGGGCGCGTCCATACGGACACGCCCCTGTGCACAACAATGCAAAGAACGACTTAGAAGCTGCCGCGCTTCAGGAAGTCGGGAAGCTCGAACTGATCGTTGCCGAAGTTAGGAAGCTCGGTGCCACCGACGTTGCGGGTCGGAGCGGCCTGAGCCGGGCTGGTGGCCGGAGCGGTGCGCTGCGGCTCAGCGGAGGCAGCGGCCTTGCTCTGAGACTGCTGAGCGGCAAAGAGCTCGTCCTGACGGTTGACGTTGGAGTCGGAGAAGCCCGTAGCGATGACGGTGATACGCACCTGATCGCCCAGGGACTCGTCGACAACGGTACCGAAGATGATGTTGGCCTCGGGGTCGACGGCGTTGGCGACAACGTCGGCGGCGTCGCTGATCTCCTGGATGCCCAGGTCCTTGGAACCGGCGATGGAGAGCAGCACGCGTGTGGCACCATCGATGGAGCTCTCGAGCAGCGGGCTGGAGATGGCCTGCTGGGCTGCGTCGACGGCACGGGTATCCCCAGAAGAGGTACCGATACCCATCATGGCGGTACCGGCCTGCTTCATGATGGTCTTAACATCGGCGAAGTCCAGGTTGATGATACCGGGGACGGTGATGAGGTCGGTGATGCCCTGGGTGCCCTGGGAAAGGACGCCATCGGCAATCGCGAAGGCCTCGAGCATGGTGGTCTTCTTCTCGGCGATGTCGAGCAGCTTATCGTTAGGGATGACAATCATGGTGTCGACGCAATCGGAGAGGGTCTTAATGCCCTCCTCGGCGCTCTTCTTGCGCTTGCGGCCCTCGAAGGTGAAGGGCTTGGTCACGACGGCGACGGTCAGTGCACCGACCTCGTTCATCGCGATATCGGCAACGATGGGAGCAGCGCCGGTACCGGTGCCACCGCCCTCGCCGCAGGTGATGAACACCATGTCGGCACCAGCAAGCGCCTCGGCAATGTCGTCGCGGGACTCATCGGCAGCCTTGCGGCCAACCTCGGGGTTGGCGCCGGCGCCCAGGCCGCGGGTAAGGTCGGTGCCGATGTGCACCTTGATATCGGCATCAGAGATCGCGAGTGCCTGAGCATCGGTGTTGATGGCAACAAACTCGACGCCGCGGATGCCCTCTTCGATCATTCGATTGACCGCGTTGGTACCGCCGCCGCCGACGCCGACCACCTTAATGACGGCAAGGTAGTTGTTGATCTCTGTCTCGTGCATGTCGGTCCTCCGAACAAAGGTTATAGCCATAGCATGGGTCGACCCCTGCGCACATTAACCTTCAGGTTGAAAGTAAATGCAAAGGTAAACCGTATTATGTTTGCACATTATGAACGTATCAGTCAAATAATTGACCGTGAAAACCAAACAAACCAGATAAACGGCGTGGTATGGCCCCTCAACAAAGTAACAACCAGCGCTACGAGGTCGGAGCATTCCTAAATGTGTAGTTGCCCGGAGAGCGCACATTGATATACGTTACGCCCTCTACCTGCGAAAGCAACTTGGTGACTACGCGTTCTTTCTTGGCGATATCGTTCGAATCGCCCAGCGACACCTCAATGCCGTTATTGAGGTTTGCCGAGATGGCTTCGACCGAAGGCGTGGAAATATCCTTGACTTGTCCCAAGAACTCGCTCGAAAAACCACGCACATAATCCAGGCCGGCCTTAACGGCTTTGGAGTTCACCGCCTGGCCGGAAACCGGAGCGACATCCGCCGAGACATCAGTCAACAGCACCGCGCCATAATGCTTAGCGAGCGCCAGCGCGGCATCGATTCCGGTCAAGGTATTTGAGCCCTGCCCTGTCGTGATGACGTTGCCCTGGTCGTCCACTTCGACCGACGTCGACAGTGGGGCGATCCAGGTGTCATCATCCCCGATGGCCCAGGCAAGGTCATCGGAGCTGATATAGGCAATTGCGATGACCTTGCGCTCCATAGGCGTAATGATGAGCGTATGCGGGAACTGACGCTGGACATCCACGCCCGAGACCCACGGGTTCTGCTTGAGATCCTCGGTAATCTGGTCGGGAT
This sequence comes from uncultured Collinsella sp., assembly GCA_902462065.1. GTDB lineage: Bacteria > Actinomycetota > Coriobacteriia > Coriobacteriales > Coriobacteriaceae > Collinsella. Next base: position 13,643 of record CABQAK010000015.1, on the reverse strand, counting down.
CGACGTTAAAAAGCGACGTTCCCTCGGGCAAATCGATCAGCTGGATAGCATCGTGCTTCGTCACATGCTCGCTGCCTTGAATCTGAATATCAGTGGCGGTAAACAATCCAGAGTTAATCACCACGATGGCAACGACGACGAGCACGGCCAAGACGGCCAGAACGCCGCCCACGATTTTGCCTTTGCCTGTAACGACAGAAGCGGCGTCTGATGTTTTATTTACCATCGCCCCAAGTGAAGACAACGGGTTGACGCTTTTTTTACCCGAAGGCTTCTTGACGGTAACCGGGACCGATGTCAGCGAGCGCGGTTTCGATGCGCCCAGCGTGCGACCTGGACGCGGCGCTTTAGTTCCCGTCGAGGGCTTAGGAGTTGCCATGGGACGGGCAGGTTTGGCGCCCATAACAGGCTTTGACGTCACCGAGGGACGCGAGGACTTTTTTGCGGCCGGACGATTACCGAGCTGCGAGCCGACGACCGGACGACTGGTCTGTCGAGCATGCCCGACAGACTTAGAATGCGCGACGGTATTGCGTTGAGGTTTGGCAGGCGCGCCGGAACGCCCTCCGGCGCGGCGGAAGGTGGGTTTCGATGCTCTAGAAGCCGAGGAATTTAACTTCCGGTCTGAGCTCGATGCCATACGCCTCCCTCACCTTTCCGTGCACATGTCTGATAACCGCGGCAACGTCATCGGCCGAGGCAGTTCCGTTATTAACGATAAAATTAGCGTGAACGGGCGAAACTTCCGCGCCGCCAATTGAAAAACCCTTTAATCCACAATCCTCGATAAGCTTGCCCACACTCGCATCGGGCGGATTGCGAAAGACCGACCCGCAGGATGCGCGACCCATGGGCTGCGTACGCTTGCGCCTCGTCAGGTACCGCTCCATGCGCTCGCGAATGTCGGCCTTGGGCGCCGGTTTAAGCTTGAGCACGCACTCGAGGATGATCTCATTGCGGGGAAGGCTACATTCGCGGTAGCCCCAAGTGATCTCGGACCCCGCATAATGCTTGATACCGGATGCCGGGTCAAACGTTACGACATCCTCAACCAGCGAGCCAATCCACTCGGTCCGTGTGCCGGCATTCATAGATATCGCACCGCCGACCGAACCAGGGATGCCAACGGCAAACTCAAGGCCCGAGAGGCTACGCGACAGGGCATCGTTGACCAGGCGCGCAAACATCACGCCCGCACCGACCGTCAGCGTACAACCGTCATCGGCAACAACCGTGCGCTGAAACTCACGTCCGAGCGAAATGACAGCGCCGCGATAACCGCCATCGGCAACCAGCAGATTGGAGCCCTTGCCGATGATGACCCACGGCACCTGCTCGCGATCGAGCACCGCCACGGCGCGGCGGAGGGCATGATAGCTATGGCACGTCACAAAGAGGTCGGCCTTGCCGCCGATACGATAGCTCGTATGACGCGCAAGGCGCTCGTCCTCAATCACATCCGTGTCGATCATGCCCGAGAGCGCCATGACGGCGTTAAACAGACCCATTAGACTTAAGCGTCTTTCTTGGCAGTCAGATACTCAATGAACTCGGGACCGACGGTCGTAACGTCACCGGCACCCATGGTGAGCAGCAGGTCGCCCTCGCCCACCATCTGCTCGAGCTCCTGATTGAGCTCAAGACGGCTGGAGCAGTACACGACCTCCTTGCCAGGATGCTTGGCGCGCACGGTATCGGCGAGCATCTTAGAGGTGACACCCGGAATGGGCATCTCGCCAGCCGAGAACACATCAATCAGCAGCAGTTTATCGGCATTGGCAAATGCATCGGCAAAGTCGTCGCACAGGGCCTGCAGGCGCGAATAGCGGTGCGGCTGGAACACGACGTCGACGTGCTTGTAGCCCAGCGACGAAGCGGCAGCAAGCGTCGCCTTGATCTCGGTGGGGTGATGGCCGTAATCATCGACCACGGTGATGCCATCGATATCGCCCACGTGGGTAAAGCGACGACGGACGCCCTCAAAGCTCGAGAGCGCCTTGGCGGCGGCGTCGATGTCAAGGCCCAGGACATGGGCGACGGTGAGCACCGCCGTGGCGTTGAGCATGTTGTGGCGACCGGGATTGCTCTTGATCTCCACAGCATGCTCAGTGCCGTCCTCAAAGCGAACGATAAAGTCGCTCTGGATGCCCTTGACATCCGGGTGCATGCAGACGATGTCGTTGCTCTCGGCAAAGCCGTAGGAAAGCACGTGACGGCCCGTCGACTTGGCGAGCTCGACCAGATGCGGGTCCTCACCGCAGACGATGACGGTGCCGTCCTCGCCCACCAGGCTCATGAATTTGGCGAAAGTCGCCTCGATCTCCTCGATACCCGAGTAGTGATCGAGGTGGTCGGCCTCGACGTTGGTCACGATGACCACGTTGGGGTTCAGGAACAGGAAGGAGCTGTCGGACTCGTCGGCCTCGGCGACAAAGTAGTCGCCCGAGCCGTTCTTGCCGTTCGTGTCATAGCCCTCGACGATGCCACCGATCAGGAAGCTCGGATCCAGACCCATGCGGTCGAGCATGGTGGCGCACATCGAAGACGTGGTGGTCTTGCCATGCGTGCCGGCAACAGCGACGGTGGTGTAGCCGTGGCCCAAAGCAGAGAGCATCTTGGCACGGGGCCACACGGGAATACCAAGCTCGCGAGCGCGCACGAGTTCAGGGTTAGACTCCGGAATAGCGGTGGAGACAACAACCACGTCGGGCTTGACCTCGTCGATCGTGGCGGCCTCATGGCCCACATGCACCTTCACACCAGCGCGGGTAAGCTGGCGGATATAACGTGACGTCTTAAGGTCGGAGCCGGTAACGGCATAACCGCGCTCGTGCAGAACGAGGGCGATGCCGCTCATGCCGGCGCCGCCGATACCGATAAAGTGGGCGCTCTTAAACTCGGGCGCGGAGGTTGCAGTCTGGGAATCAGCCATGTGCTCGTGTACTCCTTGCGTAAACACTGCCTGTAACCCGTTAACTGTACCGCACCTACCGCATCAGCGCGAGGGCGACCGACGATATCCCGTCTAACTAACGCAAACCCTCTACCGCATCCGCCAGAAGAGCGGCGGCCCTATCCTGAGCCAGACCACGTGCCGCCTGACGCATGGCGTCGCGCGCCGCCGCGTCATCGACCAGGTGCAGCAGTTCATCGGCAAAGGCAGAACCGTCGATATCGGCATCGGCGCAGAGCACGCCAGCCCCGGCGTCGACCAGATAACGGGCATTGGTGGTTTGGTGGTCGGCCGTCGCATGCGGATACGGCACGAGCACCGATGGCACGGCAAGCGCAGCGATCTCGGCCACGCTCGATGCGCCCGAACGCGAGAGCACCAAATCGGCAGCAGCCAGCATATCGCCCATGTTGTCGATGTAAGGCTGGACGCGGTAACGCTTCGCCTCCTCGGGCGTCAGCGCCAAAGCGCTCTCGGTCTCCTCAAAGCCGTCGGCACCCGTCGAATGCAACACATAGAGGTTCTTGCGCGAAAGCAGCTCGTTTTTGAGCGAGACCACGCGCTCGTTGAGGTGCTGGGCGCCAAGTGAACCGCCAAAGACGAGCAGCAGCGTAGCGTCCTCGGGAACGCCAAGTGCCTTGCGGCCGCGAGCGCGATCGCCCTCGATCACCGAGCGACGTACGGGGTTGCCGGTCATGAGCACGTGGTCAGGGTCACCTTCGCGTTCAAAGACCGAGCGCGCTGCCGGCACCGAGATGCACACGCGGGCGGCGTGGGAGTTCATCATCTTATTGGCCAGGCCCGGAACAGAGTTCTGCTCATGCAGCAGATACGGAACACCCGCGCCCTTGCACCACCCCAGCAGCGGAACCTCGACATAGGCACCAAAACCGATGGCGGCATCGGGCTTGCCGACCTTTGAGAAATGACTGGCGAGCGCACGCTTGGCCTTGTTGACACGCCATAGCGAGGTCAGCGCCGTCCAAGGACGGGAGCGGTCGAAGCCCGTGACCGTAATGGGCACAAAATCAAACCCAGCCTCAGGGACCAGACGACCCTCGAGCTTGCGCGACTGGCCCACGAACACAACGTGGTGGCCACGATCACGCAGTTCTTCGGCCAAGGCGAGCGCGGGGTTGATGTGTCCTGCCGTACCGCCGGCTGCAATAGCAACGGTCATCTTATCGGTCATGGTAGTCCCTTCGTACACGCGGTCCCTGGTCGTCGGTGCGCAAGCGCGCCGACGGGTCCGAGTTCAAATCGATTCGATTATATCCGCCGCCCGCGCTGCGAGGGCTGGGGCGCTGCGGACGATCTTGCGGAGCCGTTCGCGGGCGTGGACGAGCTGCCGGCTCGGATGCAGAACCATCCAGAACGGTAAAGCCGCTACGCGAAGGTCGTTCACCGCGCACATGGGCTACGCCGGCGGTGCTCTCATCCATAACGGCAAAGCTCTCGCGGCGGCGGTCGTACTCATCGCGACGGGCGCTCTCGTACGAAACGCGCAGGATCAACCCGGCAAGCATGAGCGACACGATAATCGACGAGCCGCCGTAGCTAATAAACGGCAACGGTTTACCCGTCATGGGAAACACGTTGAGGATGCCCAGCGCGTTAATCAAAAACTGCACCGCGAGAATGACCGCGGAGCCAGACGCCATGAGCGCGCCCCGACGATCGGTCGCCTGCTCGGCAATGCGAAACGCCGAGTAGATCAGCAGCGCAAATACCAAGAAAAACAGCACGGTTCCGACAAAACCGACTTCCTCGCCAATGATGGCCAGGATGTAGTCGTTGTGCGCCTCGGGCAGATACGAGTACTTCATGGTTGAGTTGCCGATGCCACGGCCGAACAGACCGCCCGAGGCAAAGGCCATGATGGCAAGCGTGGCCTGATAGCCATCACCATACTCGTCGGCCCAGGGATTCAAGGCAACCTGAATACGCACCATACGGTACGGCTCTGCAACAAGCGCAATCACGATCACGAGAATGCCGAAGATTAGCACGCCGATGATAAATCTGGGGTCGAGACCCGCAAACAACGCCATGCACATGAGGGTCAACAGGATGATCAGGACAGTACCGAAATCGGGCTGGATAAAGATCAGAAAGAGCGAAATGCCCAGGTAGATGCCCATCTTGCGAAGGAATTCGTTGATGTTGCCACCGGGCGAAAAGAAGCGATCAAGCATGATGGCCGAATACGCAATGGCAAATGGCTTTAAAAACTCGGAAGGCTGGAACTGAATACCGGCGATGTTGAGCCAGCGCGTAGCGCCACGGCTGCCGCTGCCCACCAAGAACACCAGAAGCAGTAGCCCTATCATGCCGATGAGGAAGATCCTGAGCACATCCTCCCCAAACCAGCTGTCCGGCAAAACGCGCACGATGGCAATCAGCGCCAGAACACCGACCACGGCAAACGCGACCTGTCGACCCAGAAAAAACGTCGCCGAGCCATTCTCGTGCAGCGCCTCGACCGAAGACGCCGAGTACACCATCAGCAGGCCAAAGCATACCAAGGTAAACAAGCAGGCCATGAATATCAAACGGGGGCGCATGATACGGGCGGGAACGCCGGCAATATAGCGTTCGCTAAACGACTGCCCGCCGCGACCGGAACGCGGTGTGCTGCGCCGCGAGGAAGCACGGTCCGAGTCGGGCCTCCTCATACCTTGTCGGGGGCTCTCCTCTCTCACCGGCAACCCCTATTCCATTTGCGATTTCGCCGCAGCGGCAAGCTGGGCCACATAGTCCTTAAACACGCGGCCGCGCTCCTCATAGCCCGAGAACTCATCGAACGAAGAGCAGGCAGGAGAAAGTAAGATCACGTCACCACGGCTCGACAACGAACGGGCAACGTCCACGGCATCGCGCAGGTCATCCGCCTGGGCGATATCCACATCGCCATCGACATCGGCCTCGTCCATAGCGGCGGTGAAACGCTCGCGCGCATCGCCAAAGCAGACGACCGAGCGTACGTTATCCATAACAACGCGCGCGAAGTCCGTGAGCGGCGTGCCCTTATCGTGGCCGCCGAGCAGCAAGATCACGTCGTCATCGGGAAATGCCGTCAGCGCCTTCTCGACCGCATCGGTGTTGGTCGCCTTGGAATCGTTGACGTAGCGCACGCCGTCAATCTCGCCACACGGCTCCACGCGGTGCTCGAGCGGCTGGAACGAGGCCAGACCGCGGCAGACACCATCGACATCGGCACCGACCGCCAGGGCAGCCGTGGCAGCGCACAGGGCATTGATAACATTGTGATGGCCCGAAATCTTGAGCTCGGACGGGGCGACAAGCTGAGTCTCGACGCCCTTCAGGCGCACGACCATCTTGCCGTCGCGCACAAAGGCGGCATCCTCGCCCTCGGGCTCGTCAAAAGCGACCTTGCAGATGCGACGACCCGGCGTGTAGATGTACTCATCGAACTCGTGAATGCCGGCGTCTTCGACGTCGACAACCGCCAGATCGTCATCGACCATATTGTCAAACAGTTTGACCTTGGCAAGCGCGTAGTTCTTATGGCTCTTATGCCAGCCCAAGTGGTCGGGAGTGATGTTGAGCAGCACCGCCACGCGAGGATGGAGCTCGGTGGTCGTAGCAATCTGATAGCTCGAGAGCTCAGCCACAAACCACTCGTTGTGGGCTCGTCCGTCAATCTCGTTGACCGGCGGCTCGCCAATGTTGCCGACGGCTACGCTGGCCTCACCGGCAGCCTTGAGCAGATAATCAGTCAGCGACGTGGTGGTCGTCTTGCCGTTGGTACCCGTGATGGCAATCCAGTTATCGGGCGACAGGCGATAGGCAAACTCGGGCTCACCCATAATCTGGGCGGCATGCTCGCGCCCGGCCTTAAAGAAGCCCGAGAACTCCGAGATGCCCGGGCACGTCACGCATACGTCATAGGCGCCCTCGACCTGTTCGGTCCCATAGACAAACGACGCACCAGCAGCCTCGAGCGCACGCGTGGCGTCATTGGGCTCAGAGGTGCCGCCGCCATACACGGTAACGGCGCTTACGCGCTCGGGATGTGCCAGCGCCCAGCGGGCGACATCGAGACCGGATTTGCCCTGACCCAAAACGAGCAGGCTAAAGACATCAGCAAGAGGCATGAAAGACCACTATCCCAACTGGAAGAACAAAGCAAGGCCAACGGCACCAAAGGCCGCAGCGATAATCCAAAAACGGATGACGACCTTGGTCTCGGCCCAGCCCTTCTTTTCGAAATGATGATGGATGGGCGCCATAAGGAAGACGCGCTTGTGCGTAAAGTGGAAGTAGACAACCTGAATCATGACCGACAGGGTCTCAACGATAAACAGGCCGCCGATGATGAGGGAGACGACCTCGGTGTTGGTCATGATGGACGTGCAGGCAAACGCGGCGCCCAGGGCAAGCGAGCCGGTATCGCCCATAAAGATGCTCGCCGGATAGCAGTTGAACCACAGAAAGCCCAAGCAGGCACCGGCACACGCGGTGCAGAAGATGGACAGGTTCACGTCTCCGTGCAAAAACGCCATGGCAGCCATGGCGAGCATGGCAATCATGGAGGTGCCACCAGCAAGACCGTCAAGGCCATCGGTCAGGTTCACGGCATTAGAAAGACCGGCGATCATCAGCCAGCAAAAGACAATGTAGAGCCACGGGAACGAAAGGCCGCAGATGGTGGTCGAAAGAACACCGAGGTCAATCGTCAGGCCGCCGGGAAAACGAATCTCGGGGGCGACGCCGCACCAGTTGACGGCGAGCACCGTAAAGGTGACACAGATAATGGTTAGGCCGATCATCTTGGCATGGGGCGTCAGACCGAGCGAGCGCCCATGCGTAACGGAGGTCAGGTCGTCGATCAGGCCCAGCACGCCGGTTGCCAGCGTGGCGAGGAGCACGAGCACGAGCTCGGTGGTGAGCTTGCCCATCAGCAGACAGGTCAGCGAGATCGCGACGAGGATGACAACGCCACCCATGGTGGGCGTTCCCTGCTTAACCAAATGACGCTTGGGGCCGTCGGCACGAACCTGCTGGCCGATACCCTCGACCTTGAGTAGCTTGATCCACCACGGCATGAGCAGCAGCGCAATGGCAGCGGCGATGCCAAGCCCCAAAAAAGCCTGATACGTTGGATACGAGGGATTGCCGAACATGGGCTAGCACACACCTTCCACAAAGCGGTCGAGCTCAACAAAGCGGGAACCCTTGACCAGTACAACATCATGTTTTTCAAGCGCGCCGCCCATGCGGTCGAGCACCTGCTGATAATCGGAGAACACCTGGATGCGGTCCTCGTCCATGCCCATCATGCGCGCGGCATCGGCCATAAGCTGGGCCAGCTCACCACCCACGCACGCCAGCATGTCGAGCTTCTTGGCGGCGGCATAGGCGCCCACGAGCTCATGCATGCGAGGAGCCTCATCGCCCATCTCGCCCATCTCGCCCAGGATCGCCATGCGAGACCCCGTGCACGAAAGCGAGCACAGCAGGTCGAGACCGGCTGCCATCGATTCGGCGCTGGCGTTATAGGAATCGTCGATGACGCGGGCACCGCTCTCGGCGCGCTTGATCTCCTGGCGGTGACCGGTGATCGTGAGGCCCCTAAAGGCAGCATCGATCTGCTCGGGCGTCACGCCCAGGCGATAGGCAACCGCGGCGGCCTTAACGGCATTAGGAACGGACTGCACGCCGGGGATGGCAAGCATGGTATCGATCGTCTCACCCTGGCCAAAATCGAGCGTAAAGACCGGACGGCCCTCGTCATCAACACGAATGTCGCGGGCACGGACCTCATCATCGTCCGAGACGCCGGCCAGCATCACGTCGATACCAGCAGGCTGGGCGAACGTATCGCGAATGAACGGCGTAAAGTCGTCCTCGCCGCCCAAAACCAGCAGCGGCAAGAAGTCGCCAGCGGCGCACATACCCTGGACAATCTCGGCCTTAGCGCGGGCGATGTTCTCGCGGCTACCCAAAATGCCGATATGAGAGGTACCAATCTTGCTCACGATGGCAAGGTTGGGATTGGCGGACTGGGACAGGCGCTCGATCTCGTGGAAATGGTTCATGCCCATCTCGAGCACCAGGACCTCGGTATCGGCCGGAGCGGAAAGCACTGTGAGCGGCATGCCGATCAGGTTATTGAAATTGCCCTTGGTGGCCCAGACACGATAGCGCTTGGCGAGCACAGCGGCGAGCACGTCCTTGGTCGTCGTCTTGCCGATGGAACCGGTAATGCCAACGACCAAGCAGCCAAGCTCCAGGCGATACGTGTGCGCCAAACGCAGCAGAAACTCCTCGGGATCATCGGTCAGCAAGATGGCACAGCCCTTGTCCTGCGCCAGCGAGACCAGCTCGGCCTCGGGCTCACGCGTCATCACGACGGCGCCGGCACCCGACTGGACGGCACGGGAAGCAAAATCATTGCCGTCGACGTTTTCACCGGGAAAGGCGACGAAAATCGTCCCTTCCTCGACCTGGCGCGAGTCGATAACGCACCCGCGGCATACCCGATCGGCTTCTCCCGTCACGGTTCGGGCCCCTGTTGCGGCCGCGAGGTTGTTGACGGCGATCTCTATCATTGCAGCTCCCCTGTAAACCTAATAATGCTATCGGCGTATTGTATCCCAGCGCCGCGCATGCGTGGTGCAGGGCATGTGAACACCCCTCATATGGGACAACAAACCACGCCCCAAAGATTGTAACCCCCTACTTCGTGCGCGGGATTCCCAGCACGTCGAGCGCGTTGGCCATAATGGACTGGAACGGCACCGCGGCGGCATCCGAGCCGCTCGGCGTTCCATCGAGTGTGATATAGCACAGCACCTTGGGCGATTGTGCCGGCGCAAAGCCCATAAAGGACGACATGTAGTTCTCCTTGAGGTAACCGCCGTTCTCGTCAGCGCGCTCGGCCGTACCGGTCTTGCCCGCTACGTCATAGCCATCGACCGCACCGCCAACGCCCGTGCCTTCGGACACGACCGTCTGCATGCACGATGTCACCTGGGCGGCAGCGTCCTCCGAAATCGCACGCTCGCCTTCGCCCCAGTCCTTCTCATCGCCCTTGCTGGACTTATAGAAGTGCGGAGTCATCATCACGCCGCCGTTCGCTATGCCGCCCACGGCACGTGCGACCTCAATCGGCGAGACGGACAGCGCCTGGCCAAAGCTCATCGAGCCCAGCGTGGCGCCGTCGTACTGGTCGCGCTCCTTGACGATGCCCAGGCTCTCACCCGGAAAATCGACACCGGAGCTATGACCGATACCCCACTTGTCCACATAGGTGGCAAAATCATCGGCACCGATCTTGCGTCCCACCAGGACAAAGCCCACATTGGACGAACGGCGCATCATCTCGCGCACGTCCATGGTCATGGTGTAGTCGCGCTTATCGGCGTCGGTAACGGTGTCGTCGCCGACCTTAATGCTCGCCGGCACCTCAAACGACGTGCTCGAACGCACGGCGCCCAAGTCGAAGCCGGCACCGGCCACGAGCGTCTTAAAGACCGAGCCGGGCTCGTAGGCATCGGTGACCAGGCGCAGGTTCATATCCTCGGTCTTGGCGTTCTCCAGATCGGTCTGGTCGTAGGTCGGGTACGAGCAGGCTGCCAAGATCTCGCCTGTCGTAGGATCGGTGACCAGCGCCGAGCCGTTCTTGGCCTTAGTCTTCTCAACTGCCTCTGCCAGGGCATCCTCGGCCGCTCGCTGGATATTGACTTCGAGCGTCGTCACGATATCAACGCCGTCGACCGCAGACACCTTTTTATAGGCGCCGCCCGCGATATAGCTACCGTCCCTCGCCCGCTCGCGCACCAGCGAACCGTTGGTTCCGGTCAAAAGCTTGTTGTACTGTTTTTCGAGGCCCGTCAGACCGTCGTTGTCCACGTTTACCACGCCAAGCACCTGCGATGCCAGGTTGCCGTAGGGGTACACGCGCTTCATGGCCTGCTCAAAGAGCACGCCTGGCAGGTTCTTCTTCTCCAGCGCCGCGACATCATCCTCGTCCACCTGACGTTTGATATACACCCAGGTGCCATCCGACTCAACGAGCTCGCGACAGGTCTTTTTATCGATGCCCGTAGCTTTGACCAGTGCCGATACCGTCTTGTCAACGTCCTCGATAAGCTGAGGATTCACGGCGATGTTGCGGCATTCGACCGACGACGTCAGCACGTTGCCGTTACGGTCGTAGATGGTACCGCGCTTGGCATACAGCGTCTGCGCAAGCAAGCGACGTGCATCGGCGCGGCCGCGTAACTTATCGGCTTCCACGATTTGATAGTCGGCAAGGCGAAGGACGCCCAAACCCAAGCCAAGCCCGATAAAGCCCATGACGGCTTTGCGACGGGGCAGCGGCGTGCCCGTGAGCCATTCGGTCGACGAGCTCTTGCGCGGTCTGGTGTTATGCACTTGAGGGCCGCCCGAGCCGCGAAGTCGCGACGCCGGGTCGTTGCCACGGGACTGCCCGGCGTTGTAAGATTGCCGACCCGTTCCTTGATAACCAGAACGTCCCCGCGACGAGGGACGTCCAGAACCGCGGCCCCCATCGGAACCGCGGCGATAGTCATTTGTCATACTCAGCTACCGTCTTGCTACTGAGCGGTCGCGGTCGCGTTGGCGCCCGCGGCTGCATCCTGCGAAAAGTCAAGTGTAACGCTCTCGCTGGGCTCCACCATGCCATAAGCGCCCGCAAGGTCGCGAATGCGCGTGTCGGCGCCATAGACCGAATGCATGACCTCCAAGTCGGAGCTCTCATCGGTCGCCTTTTCGAGCGTGTTGGTAAGCTCGGCGTTGCTGTTGAGCACCTGGGCCGTGACGCCGGCAAGCGCCACGCGGGCGACACCGATCGTCATGAAGATAGCCGCAATGATGCAAAACGTTTTAAGAACGCTCATGAAAACCGGGCTTACCGCCTGGTTTGCCTGACGGCCCGCGCCCGTGTAGACATCAAAGCGCGGCGTGCGCTGCTCACGGGGAGCAACGGGGGCCTGCGGCGTCTCACGATAGGCGGGCATGGCGTTCATATCATAGGCGAGTGCTGCGCTTGAAGTGTTGTAGCCCATGATATGCCGCCTCCCATCCCGAGTACGTTGGTAGTGTGTTTAAGCTTCGTTTATGGTGCGAGCGGGAGGTCCAATATCGCGCGGTCGCGCCTACAGACGCTGCGCCACGCGGATTTTGGCTGATCTCGCCCGAGGGTTGCGCTCAACCTCATCAGGCTGGGCAACCAAGGGTTTGCGGGTGATGACCTTGAGTATCGGCACGTTGCCGCACACGCACACCGGAATCTCCGGCGGACACGTGCACCCCTGGCTCATCTCCTTAAAGTGGTTCTTTACGATACGGTCCTCGAGCGAGTGATACGAGATGACGCAGATACGTCCGCCCGGGTTGAGCCACCTGGTGGCGGCATCAAGCCCTCGTTCGAGCACATCGAGCTCGTGATTGACCTCGATGCGAATGGCCTGGAAACTTTTCTTGGCCGGGTGTCCACCATGTCGACGAGCGGCAGCCGGGATACCCGCCTTGATGATCTCGACAAATTGGCCGGTGGTTTCGATCGGTTCTTGCTCGCGGCGGCGCACGATCTCGCGCGCGATCTGCGAGGCGAACTTCTCTTCGCCGTAGACGCGTAGAATCCGGGCGAGGTCGTGTTCGTTATAGGTGTTGATGACCTCAGCTGCGTTTAAGGTGTTGTTACCCGGATCCATCCGCATGTCCAATGGGGCGTCCTCGTTGTACGAAAAGCCCCTGCCAGGGATATCGAGTTGCGGCGACGAAACGCCCAAGTCGAACAGGAAGCCATCGACCCCGGGCACCTCGGCCGAGCAAAGCAGCTCGTCCAAGTCGCCGAAGTTGCCCTTCAGCAGCTGGTGCGGAACGCCGGGAACCTCGCGGTCCAGACGGGCGCCAGCGGCCTCGAGGGCCATGTCGTCCTGATCGACGCCGAGCAAAAGGCCCGTCTCCCCCACCTGCGCGGCCATCTTTACCGAATGGCCGGCACCGCCAAGGGTGCAATCGCAGACAACGGAGCCGCTCTTTAGCCGCAGCGACTCAAGCACTTCGCCGAGCATGACAGGTTCATGCCGATATTCTTGTGTCAAGATCCCACGCTCCATCCGTTACCCGTGCCTTGCCCTTACGAGAAGAAGAGGTCCAGCAGGGCCTCATCGTCATCGTCCTCATCGGCCGCGGCGCGATCCCAAACCTCAAGGTGGTCGTAGTTGCCCACAACCGTGACCTCGCGGTCGAGGTTCGCCTGCTTGCGGAGAGACTCGGAAAGACCGATACGACCGGCGCTGTCCACGTCCATCGACGTGGTGCGCTTGTTGATCGCCCTCATGAGCTTCTGGTCGTTAATGTCACGCGGGTTAAAACCCTCGTGGCCCTCACGACCCGCGAAGAGTCCTTCGACCCACTTATCGAAGGCCTCGGCAGAGAACACGTACAGAGCATCGACATCCAGGGCTTTAAACACGCGAACGTGCTCTCCAAGCTCCTCGCGAAGGGGTGCAGGCAGGGATAGACGACCTTTTGCATCGAGATTGCGCTCGTATGCACCAGTCATTCCCATGTGCGCCCTCCCCTCGGTTACTCAGATGGCACGTACGCGGGGAACCACCCCGCCTGTCGACGTCATCAATAATATGGGGAACCGCCCCATTTTTCAACACCTTTCCCCACCCCTTCCCCCACC